>NZ_JAGKRH010000001.1:0-129690 GCF_017939245.1 Aeromonas sp. PrichA-15
TGCGCTTTGGTGGCATCCATGAATATCGACTGGGAGAAGCTCCGCCACAAGTAACGGAGCTAACAGGAGACCAGCAGATCATTTTGGAGGTATTGGGTGAGCGCTATCGGCAAATTTATTCCTAAATCAGGTGCGGAATGTCGGTTTTACCAGTCAGGCCGAGTGGAGAAGGGAGGGGGCCGCGCGCCAGCACACGCTGGTCTGTGACGGGATGCGCTGCCAAAGGGGGAGACCGAGGGAGGAGGCCCTTATGCTGCACGCCTGGTCGGATAGGACGACAGGGGGCAGGGCGCCTCACAGGGACACACACCTGGCCTGGGGCCGGGGAAGAAACGGTGGGGGCCAAAAACCAGAACGCGCCTGCTGGTATGGGCGCGTTCCGGATTCAGGGGGCGGCACTCAGTGCAGGGTGGTCCACTCGTGATCGAAGACCCGTGCCCGCTCCCAGGGGGCATCCGGCAGGCTGGAGGAGAGGCCGGCGTACTTGCCCACGTCATCCATCACGATGGCGGAGAGAATGGGCAGGTGATTTTCGGTGCAATACATGCGGATGCGTTGCAGCAGGGTGCGCAGTTCATCCTGGCACTGCTCCAGTCCGGCCTGCCTGGCCAGTTTGGAGTAACGAATGGTGGTGCGTTCCTTTGCAGACTCGACGAGGATGTCCCACAGCTTGCAGTCGCAGGTCGGGGTGCCTGCGGTGGCTTGGTTTGTCATAACTCTCTCCGGTGCGAAATGGTCGCTCTGTGTCGACGGGCATCTTGGCCAGTTCACCCCGGCGGGATGTTGATCCAACGCAAACAAAGTGGCGGTTGTCGGTCAGGGATACCCTGGGGAGCATTCTAGATCCAGTTCTGTGATGTTAAGTGTCGTTTTTAATTTTATTTTCGGAATAAAAATCTGCAACCGTTTGCTTTTTCCATCTTTATTGATGGTGATCAAGAGGAAAGGGGAGATCCCCCACTAGATTGCGCTTCTCGATAATCTTGTCAGGAGTGCACCTTGGAACTCGTCTTCGTCTTCGTCTTGCTCGTGCTGATCGCCGTGGTCTACGGCATCATCAAGGATTACAACCCGCAGGCGGTGCTGGCGCTGGCGGGCATGGCCCTCTTCACCGTCGCCTACTGGCTGGGACTGCACCCCATTCTGCCCGCCGACAAGAGCACCGGCTTCGCCCTGTTCGACCTGTTCGAGGTGTTCAAGGGGATCTTCTCCTACCGGGCGGCGGGCCTTGGCCTCACCATCATGGCGGTGGCGGGCTTTGCCACCTACATGTCCCACATCGGCGCCTCCCAGGCCCTGGTGCGGGTGGTGGTCAAGCCGGTGGCGGGCATCCAGTCCAGCTACCTGATGCTGGCCATCTGCTACCTGGTGGCGGTCTTCGTCTCCCTGTTCGTCACCTCTGCCACCGGCCTCGGCCTGCTGTTGATGGTCACCATGTACCCGGTGATGCGCAACCTCGGCATCAGCCCGGCTTCCGCCTGCGGCGTCATCGCCACCTCCCAGGCGTTCGAAATCGGCCCGACCCAGACCAACGCCATCTTCTCCGCCGGTCAATCCGGCATGGATCCCACCAGCTACTTCGTCGACTACCAGATCTGGCTGGTGGCCCCCATGCTGCTGGTGACCATGGTGCTGCACTTCTTCTGGCAGCGGCACTGTGACCGCCAGGAGGGCTGGGATCCGGCCCTGCATCGCGGCGAACACGCGGAGCTTGACGAGAAAGGGGCGGACGAGGTGGCCGAGCCAACCTGGTACGGCCTGCTGCCCATCATCCCCTTCGTGCTGATGATGACCTTCTCCAAGCTCCTGGTGACCAGCATCAGCGTCAGCGTGGAGGTGGCCATGCTGCTGTCGGTCTTTATCGGCATGCTGTGCGAGCTGCTGCGCACCCGCTCGGTGCGCACCGCCTTCGCGGGGCTGTCGAGCTTCCTCGACGGCATGGGCAAGGTGTTCGGCCCCGTGGTGGCGCTGATCGTCTGTGCCGAGCTCTTCGCCGAATCCCTCAAGGCCATCGGCGCCATCGACACCCTGCTGCACTCTGCCAGCAATGCCGGCATCGGCAGCGGCCTGATGACCCTGGTGATGGTGGGGCTCATCATGGTGGCGGCGGTCATCATGGGCTCGGGCAACGCGGCCTTCCTCAGTTTCTCCTCCCTGGCCCCCGCCGTGGCGGCCAAGTTTGGCGTGCCGGCGGTAACCATGCTGCTGCCGATGCAGCTCGCCTCCAGCATTGGTCGCACCGTCTCCCCCATCGCGGCGGTGCTCATCGCCTGTGCGGGCATCGCCAAGGTCTCTCCCTTCGTGGTGGTCAAGCGTACCAGCGTGCCCATGGCGGGGGCCCTGGTGACGGCGCTGCTCCTCAACTATCTGCTGTTCATGTAAAGGCTCTGGTGTAGAGGCGGCGGCCAGCTGATCCACGCTGGCCGACCGCCGTTGACGAGGCGGCGCCGAGTGCCCGCCCACTCTTATCGTTGCAAAAACAGTCTGTGTTTTACGCAGATTGTTCCATGGAGAAGACAATGAACGACCTCACGCGCCCGTTTTCACTCGATACCTATCTGGCGGATCTGGCCCCGCTCATCAACCTCGACTGCGGCACCCGCACCCCGGCCGGGGTGGCCCGGGTCGCCGATATCATGACCGAGAAATATGAGGCCATCGGCTGGCAGGTGACCCGCCACCAGTTCGCCGCCGAGTGCGGCCCCTGCCTCGAGGCAACCAATGCCCCGGGGGCGGATCACTACGACGTCATGCTGGTGGGCCACATGGACACCGTCTTCCCCGAGGGGACGGCGGCCAAACGCCCGCTGAAAGTCGAAGGCAATCAGGCCTTTGGCCCCGGCGTGTCGGACATGAAGAGCGGCCTGCTCTCTACCTGGTATGCCTTGAAAGAGCTGGACCCGGCCGTGCTGGCCAGGCTCAAGGTGCTGGTCTGCTGCAACTGCGACGAGGAGATAGGCTCCCCCTGGTCCAAGGAGTGGCTGGTGGAGCGAGCCAGACAGAGCGGCTGCGTGCTGGTGGCCGAGGCGGCGCGCCCGAGCGGGGATCTCATCAGCGCCCGCAAGGGCAATGCCAAGTACCGCATCACCTTCCACGGCAAGGCCTCCCATGCGGGCTCGGCCCTGGCACAAGGGATCTCCGCCATCACGGAGCTGGCCCACTGGGTGCTTGCCATCAACGAACAGGTCAACATGGAGACCGGCACTACCATGAACGTGGGGGTGGTGCAGGGGGGCACCAGCGTCAACGTGGTACCCGACTTTGCCGAGGCGATCGTCGATCTGCGCTTCTGGAGCAATGCAGAGGCGGCAGCGGTGCACGACCGGCTCACCTTCATGGCCAACAACCCCTTCCTCGCCGGTTGCCGGGTCGAGGTGGCGCGTCAGAGCTTCAAGCCCGCGATGCGCCCGAGCGGCGACACCGAGGCCCTGATGGCACTGGTGGAGGCGGCAGGCAGGGAGGAGGGAGTCCCCTTCACCTGGCTGGAGGCCGGTGGCGGCTCCGATGCCAACTTCACCGCGGCGGCAGGCGTGCCGTCCCTCGATGGCTTCGGCCCCATGGGGGGCGGCTTTCACTCGGAGGCGGAATTCCTGCTGCTGGAGAGCATCGAGCCGCGCATCCGCCTGCTTAAGCGGGTGTTGGGCAAGCTGGCCAACTAGGTTAACGTTAAGGACAAGCAAAACGGGAGGCCATCGCCTCCCGTTTTTTATGTGCCGCCCTCGAGAGAGGTCATTCCTCGTCCTCTTGCAGATAGGCGAGGTGCTCCTGGCGCGCCACCTGCCAGTGGCCGAGCGTCAGCGGCGCCGCAAACCCGGGGCCGTCGGTCACCATGGTGTGGTACTCCCCCTGCTCGCCGCAGGCATCGAAGCCCCGGGTTGCTGCCAGTTGCTGCAATTCGGCCTGGGTGGTCGCATCGAGCTTGCGCCCCACCCACTCGGGGGCCAGCACCCGGGTATCGACGCAGGAGAGGTGGGCGACGATGCCGCGGGTCAGCATGTCCGCCAGCAACGCCTCGCGGGATTGTTGCCAGAGCGGGGTGTGAACGGTGAGCCCCAGGGGGCGACAGCGCTCGCGGATCCAGTTCGGCGCGCCCCCCACGCTGTCGATGTCGCCGGTGACGACCCCATCGAGTTGCCACTCCTCTTTCAATGCCGCCAGGGCCTGCTCATAACCGAGATCGAAGGGCGCCTCGATGGTGACCAGCCGATGGGGCAGCGCGAGGGCCGCCGCCTGACGGCGAACCTGTGACAGGGGATGGGCGAGAAAGCGGGGCGCTGGCGGGGCAAAGGTGACCAGGGCCACCACCTGATGGCCCGCTTCCCGGGCGTGGCAGAGGGCCTGCATGGCATCTTTGCCGCCGCTCCAGAGCAGGATGACGCGAGACATGGGGGATTTCCGCTGAATAAAAGAGGGCTCATGCTACCCAGAGTGGGGGGCGATGGCAAAGCGCGGGCCGGGGATGCGGGGATAAAAAAGCGGCTCCCACGGGGGAGCCGCTCGCACTGGATGCCTGTTACAGCAGGATGCTGGTCAGGATGAAGCCCAGGGTACAGGAGGTCACCACCCCGATGAGGCCCGGAATGATGAAGCTGTGGTTGATGATGAACTTGCCAATGCGGGTGGTGCCGGAGCGGTCGAAGCCGATACAGGCGAGATCGCTCGGGTAGGTCGGCAGCACGAAGTAGCCGTAGCTTGCCGGCAGGAAGGCGATGAGCAGTTTGGGTTCGACCCCCAGCGCCAGCCCCATGGGGGCGATGGCGGTGAGCGCCGCGGCCTGGCTGTTCACCAGCTTGGAGATGAGGAAGAGCACCAGAGCGTAGGTCCAGGGCTGGGCCTGTACCACGTGGGCCAGGGTCTCCTTGAGCAGCGGCATGTGGGCCTGGAAGAAGGTTTCGCTCATCCAGGCGACCCCGAACACGGAGAAGATGGCGACCATGCCCGCCTTGAAGACGGCGCCGTTGGCGATCTCCCCTGGCTTGACCTTGCAGCGCATCAGGATGATGGCGCCGGCGATCAGCATCATCATCTGGATCACCAGGTTCATGGAGAGGGGGCCCGTCTTCTCCTTGATGGTGAAGACGGGGCGCAGCGCCTCATCGGCCCCCAGCAGCACCACGGCAGCGATGGCGGCGAAGAAGATCCAGGTGGACCAGTAGGCCTCTTTCGGGAACTTGGTGTTGAGCAGGGTTTCACCACCGCCGTAGATGAAGTCCCGCTGGGCAGGGTCCTTGATCTTGGCCTGGAACTCCTCGTCCTTGTCCAGATCCTTACCGCGGCGCAGGCTCCACAGGGCCGCCATCATGACCCCCGTGAGAGAGGAGGGGATGGCGACCATCAGGATGTCGAGCAGACCGTAGGCCTGACCCACGCCGTGAGCCGCCGCCAGGATGGAGACCATGGAGACCACGGCCACCGAGACCGGCGAGGCGCAGATGGCCATCTGGGAGGCAACGGACGCCACTGCCATGGGGCGCTCCGGGCGGATGTTCTTCTGCAGCGCGATGTCGGCGATGATGGGGAACATGGTGTAGACCACGTGGCCAGTGCCGCACAGGAAGGTGAGGGTCCAGGTCGTGAGCGGCGCCAGCAGGGTGATGTACTGGGGGTGGCGGCGCAGCAGACGCTCGGCCACCTGCATCATCAGGTTGAGACCGCCGGCGGTCTGCAGGGTGGCGGCGCAGCCAATGACCGCCAGTATGGTCAGCATCACTTGCACCGGCGGCTCGCCCGGCACCAGGCCGAAGACGAAGGTCAGCAGGAACAGACCGATACCGCTGATAAGACCCAGCCCCATGCCCCCGAAGCGGGTACCCAGCAGCAAGCAGCCGAGTACCACCAAAAATTCCATCAAGATCATTCCATTACCTCGTGTGTTTTATCCATGTCCCCATCGGCCAGCTGCCCGGGATCCGCTGTCATCAATTACCCCTGAAGGGTTAATGGATATTTTGTCACCCCTAAAGGGGTAAAAAATTGCGTTGCTTCAACAACCGGCTTTTTTCCGATTTAAGTGCATAAAAACTACGGTTCAGCCCTTGAACAGGGGGCCGCGTCCTGGCGCACACCAGATAAATGACGGGAAAGATGGGGGAGCGCACAGGGTTGGGCATGCAAAAGGCGGGAATAACGGGGGCAGGAAGAGCGAGGCGGGCATAAAAAAAGCCGACCCCGGGGGTCGGCTTTTGCACGGTGCGAGTGGGCGGGTCGCCTTAGAACTCGGCGGTGCGGGGAGTACGGGGGAAGGGGATCACGTCGCGCACGTTGCCCATGCCGGTCACGTAGACCACCAGGCGCTCGAAGCCCAGACCGAAGCCGGAGTGGGGCACGGTGCCGTAGCGACGCAGATCGCGGTACCACCAGTAGTCTTCCTTGTTCAGGCCCATCTCGGCCAGACGGGCATCCAGCACCTCGAGACGCTCTTCACGCTGGGAGCCGCCGATGATCTCGCCGATCCCCGGGGCCAGTACGTCCATGGCGGCAACGGTCTTGCCGTCGTCGTTGAGGCGCATGTAGAAGGCCTTGATGTCCTTCGGGTAGTTCTTCACCACCACCGGGGATTTGAAGTGCTCCTCGGCCAGGTAGCGCTCGTGTTCGGAGGAGAGATCGATGCCCCAGGAGACCGGGAACTCGAAGCTCTTGCCGCAGTTTTGCAGCACGTCGATGGCGTCGGTGTAGTCAATCTGGGCGAAGTCGGAGGCGACGAAGCGCTCCAGACGGCCGATGGCGTCCTTGTCCACGTGCTGGGCGAAGAACTCCAGATCGTCGCGGCGCTCGGTCAGCACGGCGTTGAAGACGTACTTCAGCATGGCTTCGGCCAGGGCGGCGTTGTCTTCCAGATCGGCGAAGGCCACTTCCGGCTCCACCATCCAGAACTCAGCCAGGTGGCGGCTGGTGTTGGAGTTTTCGGCGCGGAAGGTCGGGCCGAAGGTGTAGACCTTGGACAGGGCGCAGGCGTAGGTTTCGACGTTCAGCTGGCCGGACACGGTCAGGAAGGTCTCCTTGCCGAAGAAGTCCTTGTCGTAGTCCACCTTGCCTTCGGGGGTGCGCGGCAGGTTTTCCATGTCCAGGGTGGAGACGCGGAACATCTCGCCGGCCCCTTCGGTGTCGGAGGCGGTGATGAGGGGCGCCGCGATCCAGAGGTAGCCCTGTTCGTGGAAGAAGCGGTGAATGGCCTGGGAGAGGCAGTTGCGCACACGGGTCACGGCACCGACGATGTTGGTGCGGGCACGCAGGTGGCCCTGCTCGCGCAGGTACTCGATGCTGTGGCGCTTGGCAGACATGGGGTAGGTGTCCGGATCTTCGACCCAGCCCACCACCTTGACCTCGGTGGCCTGCAGTTCGAACGCCTGGCCGCTGCCCTGGGACTCGACCACGGTGCCGGTCACTTCGACGGAGCAAGCTGTGGTCAGACGTTGCACTTCATTCTCGTAATTGGCCAGGGTATTGGGGGCGACGGCCTGCACCGGATGGAAGCAGGAGCCATCGGAAACGGCCAAAAATGAGATCCCCGCCTTGGAATCGCGGCGGGTCCGGATCCACCCTTTCACAGTCAGGGTGGTGCCGACCGAATACTTACCGGCCAGCACATCAACTACGGATGCGTGCGTCATCGAAATATTGTCTCCAGCTTGTTCTTGCAGCGCTATTTGCAACACTAGGGGTCTGGCCCGGGCGCAGTTGGCCCACCATGGCAGACTAAGCCGTTCATCTTACCCGCGCAGGTTTGATAAACAAGCAAAAATGTCGGACCCTTGCGGGGATTTCCCCATGCATCGTGCATGGATCATGGCGGCTGGACGGGGGTGAAGGTGAAGGAGCGCAGGCGGGGGCCGGATGGCTGGATACGGGTGTTGCAGGGGCTGGTGATCCTCTGCTGGGGCGGCTTTGTCGCCCTGCTCTCCCTCTATCACTTCGCCCGGCCAGAGGTGGCTTACGGCTTTCTGGTCTATGGGGGCGTCAAGGTGCGCCAGAGCTGGGACCCCCTGCTCACCCCCTGGCTGGAGCGCGGGCTCTGGGGTTGCTGCCTGCTGACCCTGGTGGTGCTGGTGCTGGCCCGTGGCCGCAGCCGTCGGCAGGAAGATGCCCGCCACGTCAATCTCTTCATCCTGCTGCTGATCCTGGTGGCCTGCCTGCTGCTTTACTACCGGGGCTGAGGGCCGTCGCCGTCATCCAGCCCCTGAGAGGCGGGGCGCTTGCCTATCTGGCGCTCCACGCTGTCGAGCATCTGGTTGTAGGCGAGCGCCACCCGGCCAATCTCGTCCCCTTCATCCCCCTCCAGCCTGTGGCCGAAGTCGTTGCGATCGGTGGCCTCCTCCATGGAGCGGGTGAGCTGGTTGAGGGGGCGGACTATCCAGGTGCGGATGACCCAGAGGGTGAGCAGGAGTCCCAGCCCGAAGATGAGGGTGAGGCTCAGGGCCGAGGTGAGGATGTTCTGCTCCACCCGGGTAAACAGGGTGTCGAGGGAGTAGTCAAAACGCACCGCCCCCAGCACGGTGTTTTCCGGCACCTGGTGGCAGCTGGTGCAGTCGGTACCGCGAAAATCCTTTCTGGCCAGCAGCGGGCGGGTCACCACCAGCCGGCTGTGCATGCCCTCATGCTCTACCTCCAGGCTCCCCTTGCCCGCCAGCGCCAGGGCATCGTACCTGTCCTTCGGGGCCTCGTCGTCACGGCCCGGCCCGTACTGCTTGTTGACCGCCGCCCCGCGCACGATGCGGGCATCTTCCACGTGGGCGTGATCGAGAAACTTGGCGCGCAGGGTGTCGCGGGCGTCCATCTTGCCGGTCAGCATCAGCATGTTGAGGCCGTCGAAGTAGGCCTCGGTCTGCTCGCGGCTCTGCTCCTTGATAAGGGTCAGGATGAGGTCACGCTCGCGCACCGCCTGATAGGCCGCAGAAAACACCAACACCATGGAGAAGATGAAGAGCAGGAAGAAGTTGATCTTGGCAGCAATGGAGAGGCGCATGGGACTGGTACATCTGTTGGGTAAAACCCGCGCAGTCTACTCTCCTCGCCGGACGGGTTTTGGTGTCTTGCTCACATTCTGATGAAAAAGCGCCAAAAGGCCCTGCGTTCTCATGCAGGGCCCGTTCAACCGGACTCAATATTCGCCGCTGGTGATGGCCTCGTGGATGGCGCCGGTCAATACCCGCAGCTCTTCAGGGGGGATGACGAAGGGGGGCATCAGGTAGATGAGCTTGCCAAAGGGACGGATCCAGGCGCCCAGCTCCACGAACTTGCGCTGGATGCGCGCCACGTCCACCCGCTCCTTCATCTCCACCACCCCGATGGCGCCGAGCACCCGTACATCCGCCACCGCCGGGTGCAGGGTCAGCTCCACCAGTTCGGTTTTGAGTTGGTGTTCGATGACGCGAACCCGCTCCTGCCAAGGTGAGGCGAGCAGCAACTCGATGGAGGCGTTGGCCACCGCGCAGGCGAGCGGGTTGCCCATGAAGGTGGGGCCGTGCATGAAGACGCCCGCCTTGCCGTCACACACGGTGCGAGCCACATGCTCGGTAGTGAGCGTGGCCGACAGCGTCAGGTAGCCGCCGGTAAGCGCCTTGCCCAGGCACATGATGTCGGGGCTGATCCCTGCCCAGTCGCAGGCAAAGAGCTGGCCGGTGCGGCCAAAGCCGGTGGCGATTTCATCTGCTATAAGCAGCACGCCGAACTCGTCGCACAGGGCGCGCACCCACTGCAGGTAGCGGGGGTGGTAGAAGCGCATGCCGCCCGCCCCCTGGACGATGGGTTCGAGCACGATGGCGGCAATTTCCTCGTGATGATCCGCCACCAGGGTGGCCAGCTCCACCACGCTCTGCTCGTCCCACTGGGCGTGGAAGCGGCAGCTTGGCGCTTCGACGAAATGGTGTTCGGGCAGGAAGCCCTGGTAGAGCTCGTGCATGCCGCCATCCGGGTCGCACACGCTCATGGCGCCGAAGGTGTCGCCGTGATAGCCGCCCCGAAGGGCAACGAATTTGGCGCGGGGCGTCCCTTTGGCATGCCAGTACTGCTGGGCCATCTTGAGGGCCACCTCCACCGCCACCGAGCCGGAATCCGCCAGAAAGACCCGATCCAGCCCCTTCGGGGTGATCTCCACCAGTTTGCGGCAGAGCTCGACCGCCGGGGCATGGGTCAGGCCGCCAAACATCACGTGGGACATCTTGCCGAGCTGGGCGGTGGCGGCCGCGTCCAGTTCCGGCACCTGATAGCCGTGAACGCAGGCCCACCAGGAGCTCATGCCATCCACCAGCTCGCGCCCGTCCGTCAGGGTGAGGGTCACCCCTTTGGCGCTGGCCACTTCATAGCAGGGCAGGGGATGGGTGAGGGAGGTATAGGGGTGCCAGACGTGGTGCAGGTCGAATTCTTGGTTGGTCATTTTGTGTTCTGTTGTCAATTGATTTGATCTGGTCGGTGTTGACAGTCTACGCGTGCTCTCTACACTAGCCAACAATTTCAGCCACTTGGCTTCGCGCACGCCCTGGTGTCGCGCTGTCCAGCTGGCGGGTCTTGCGGCGAACGCTCTCTTGAGCGCGGCGCAGGATCCCACCAATAACAACCGGAAGCCATGTATGAATGCTCTCACCGCGGGTGCCCACGCCCTTCGTCACGACTGGACCCTGTCCGAGGTTCAGGATCTCTTTGCCCTGCCATTCAACGATCTGCTGTTCCAGGCCCAGACGGTGCACCGCGCCCATTTCGACCCGAACGAGGTGCAGGTGAGCACCCTGCTCTCCATCAAGACCGGGGCCTGCCCGGAAGATTGCAAATATTGTCCCCAGAGCGCTCGCTACCACACCGGGCTCGAGACCGAGCGGCTGATGGAGGTGGAAAAAGTGCTGGAGCGGGCCCGGGAGGCCAAGGCCAACGGCTCGTCCCGTTTCTGCATGGGGGCGGCCTGGCGCAATCCGAAAGAGAAGGACATGCCCTACATCCTGCGCATGATTAAAGAGGTGCGCGGGCTCGGCATGGAGACCTGCATGACGCTGGGGATGCTGACCGCCGATCAGGCGGCGCGTCTCGGGGCGGCGGGGCTCGATTACTACAACCACAACCTCGACACCTCGCCGGAGTTCTACGGCGACATCATCACCACCCGCACCTATCAGGACAGGCTCGACACCCTGGAGCATGTGCGCGGCGCCGGCATGAAGGTCTGCTCCGGCGGCATCGTCGGCATGGGGGAGCAGGCGAAAGATCGGGCGGGCCTCCTGATGGCGCTCGCCAATCTGCCGCGCCACCCGGAGAGCGTGCCCATCAACATGCTGGTCAAGGTGAAGGGGACGCCCCTGGAGAACCAGGAGAACCTGGACCCGTTCGAATTTATCCGCACCATCGCCGTGGCGCGCATCATGATGCCGGCCTCCCACGTGCGCCTCTCCGCCGGGCGGGAGAAGATGAACGAGCAGATGCAGGCCATGTGCTTTATGGCCGGGGCCAACTCCATCTTCTACGGCTGCAAGCTGCTGACCACCCCCAATCCGGACGAGAACAGCGACATGCAGCTCTTCAAGCGCCTTGGCATTCGCCCCGCCCAGCGGGCCCAGAAGCCGGATCAGGTTCAAGAGGAGGAGCTGCTGGCCGAGGTGAACCGCCAGAGCGAGCCGAGCGAACTCTTCTACGATGCCACCCGTTCCCGCGCAGATGTCCTCCGTCCATGATGACGCCCGTTGTTACCGGCCCCTTTGCCCTGGGGGAGGCGCTGGCCGAGCGTGAACAGGCCACCCTGCTGCGCCGACGCACCCCGGTGGATGTGGCGAGCGGCGGGCGGATCCGGGTCGGGGGGCGTGATTACCTCAACGTCTCTGGCAACGACTACCTGGGCCTTGCGGGTCACCCCGCCGTCAAGGCCGCCTTCACGGCGGGGGTGGCGCAATATGGCGCGGGGGCAGGTGCCTCGCCCCTGGTGACCGGCTACAGCCGCGCTCACCAGGAGCTGGAAGAGACGCTTGCCGACTGGCTCGGGGTGGAGGCGGTGCTGCTGTTCAACTGCGGCTTCTCCGCCAATCAGGCGGTGCTCAAGGCCCTGCTCGGCAAGGATCACCTGCTGTGGCAGGACAGGCTCAACCACGCCTCCCTGCAGGAGATGGGGAGCCAGCTACCTTGCAAGATGAAGCGCTTTTGCCACAACGACATGGCGGCCCTTGAGCGGCTGCTTGAGCCAAACCGGGGCCTGATCGTCTCGGAAGGGGTCTTCAGCATGGACGGGGATCAGGCCCCCTGGGCTGAGCTGGCCACACTCGCATCCCGAAGCGGCAACTGGCTGATGATTGACGATGCCCACGGCCTCGGCGTGCTGGGTGCCGAGGGGCGCGGCACCCTGGCGGCCCAGGGGGTGAACCCGGCCGGCGTGCACATCCAGATGGGGACCTTCGGCAAGGCGCTCGGGGTGGCCGGTGCCTTTGTGGGTGGCAGTCGCGAGCTGGTGGAGTACCTGGTCAATTTTGCCCGCCACTATGTCTACAGCACCCATATGCCCCCCGCCCAGGCGTGCGCCGTGCGCCAGAGCATCGAGCTGGTACGCGTAGCCGACGAGGCCCGTGCCCACCTGGCTCGCCTTGTCGCCCGGTTCCGGCAGGGGGCGCAGGCGCTCGGCTGGCGGCTTGGGGCAAGCGATACCCCCATCCAGCCGCTGCTGGTGGGGGAGAGCGTCGCTGCCCTGCAACTGGCTGAGCGGCTGCGGGAGTGCGGTGTCTGGGCCGGCGCCATCCGCCCACCCACGGTGCCGGTCGGCACGGCGCGCCTTCGCATCACCCTGTGCGCCGCCCATGGCGAAGATGACGTGGATCGCCTGCTCGAGGCCCTGGGACCCCGCCCATCCACCGACGAGAGAGGGGGCGCCCATGGTGCATGAGCGTTTCCAGTCGGTGGACAAGGCGCAGCTCGCCCGCCGCTTCGGGGCGGCGGCCCGCCACTACGACGCCCACGCCCGCTTCCAGCAGGAGGTGGGGCAGTCGCTGCTGGCGCGCATGGACGAGGGGGGCGTGAAAGAGGTGCGCTCAGGGGCCGGGCTGGATCTGGGCTGCGGCACCGGTTTCTTCCTGCCTGCCCTGGCCCCGCGCTGCGAGACGCTGACCGGGCTGGATCTCGCTCCCGGCATGCTGGCCCAGGCGGCCCTTCGCGGCAGCGGAGCCCGCCTGGTGTGCGGCGATGCGGAGGGGCTGCCCTTTGCCGACCAGAGCCTGGACTGGGTTTTCTCCAGCCTGGCCCTGCAGTGGTGCGAGCGGCCGGCCCAGGCCTTTGCCGAGCTCAACCGGGTGCTCAAACCCGGTGGACAGGTCTTCTTCTCGACCCTGCTTTCGGGGTCACTGTGGCAACTGCGGGAGGCCTGGCGGGCCGTGGATGGTCGTGACCATGTCAATCGCTTCCTGACGTTGCCTCAGTTGCAGCAGGCGGCCCGTGACGGGGGCTTCGAGGCCCCGGCACTCTGCCCGCTGACCTGGTCCCTCGCCTACCCGGCGCTCAGCGGACTGCTGCGCGACCTCAAGGGGATAGGCGCGAGCCAGGTCAACGACGAGCGGTCTGCGGGCCTGGGTCATCGCCAGCGCCTGGTGCGACTGGGGGAGGCCTACGAGCGCCACCGTCAACCGGACGGCCTGCTGGCCGCCAGCTACGAGGTCTGCCTCGGGCGCCTGGTGCGGCGCTGACACAAAAAGACCCGGCGCACCCACCCCTTCAGCGGCAGGACGCGCGCCTGCCTTTCACCATGGATATCGGGGCGCCTCTGCGCCCCTGCACTGCATCGAGGAATCATCATGGGGACATCCTATTTCATCACGGGCACGGACACCGACGTGGGCAAAACCCTGGTGGCCCGCACCCTGTTGCTGGCGCTTGCCGCCAGAGGCATTCGCTGCGCCGGGTACAAACCGGTGTCGGCGGGCTGCACCCGCACCCCGGAGGGGCTTCGCAATCTGGATGCCTTGCTGTTGCAGCAGGCGGCCACGGTTGCGCTGCCCTACGAGCAGGTCAATCCCTATGCCTTCGAGCCGCCCATCGCCCCCCATATCGCCGCCCGTGAGCGGGGGGTGAGCATCCCCTTCGAGGGGCTGTCCGCCGGCTTGCGGGAGATTGAGGGAGCTGGGGCCGAACTCGTGATCGTCGAGGGGGCGGGGGGCTGGTTCCTGCCGCTGGATCATCAGCGTCTGCTCTCGGAGTGGGTCGCCCAGGAGCGGCTGCCGGTGATCCTGGTGGTGGGGGCCAGGCTGGGCTGCCTCAACCATGCCCTGCTCACCGTCAGCGCCATTTGCCAGCAGGGGTTGACCCTGGCGGGCTGGGTCATCAACCGGGTGGATCCGCACATGAGCCGCTACGTGGAGAACCTGGACACCTTGAAAGCCATGTTGCCGGCCCCATTTCTGGGGGAACTCCCCTTCGTGGACGCGGTGAATGAGGTGGATTTGCACCACTGTCTCGATGTGTCGCCCTTGCTCTGAGGCCAGACATTCAGCAAACATTCATCGAGTCTGTCTATTATCTGGGGCAAGTCTGGCATCGGTCGCCCCTGGGGCGCCCCGAACCATGCATCCATATCTCACAAGGAGTCAATATGAAGCGAATTATGCTATTCCTGGTGACCAACCTGGCCGTCATGCTGGTGCTGGGGGTGGTACTCAATATCCTGTTCTCGGTTCTGGGGATCAACAAGTCCAGCATTTCCGGTCTGTTGGTGTTCTGCGCCGTGTTCGGTTTTGGGGGTTCCTTTATCTCCTTGCTGATGTCCAAGTGGATGGCCAAGCGCAGCTATGGCGTCCAGGTCATCGAGCAGCCCCGCAACGAGACCGAGCACTGGCTGGTGAGCACTGTTGCCCGTCAAGCCCGTGAGGCTGGCATCAAGATGCCGGAAGTGGGGATCTACGACTCCCCCGAGATGAACGCCTTTGCCACCGGCGCCCGCCGTGACGACTCCCTCGTCGCCGTCTCCTCCGGTCTGCTCTACAGCATGAGCCGCGACGAGGCGGAAGCCGTGCTGGCCCACGAGGTGAGCCACGTGGCCAACGGCGACATGGTGACCCTGACCCTGATCCAGGGGGTGGTGAACACCTTCGTGATGTTCTTCGCCCGCATCGTGGCCGGCGTCATCAGCAACTTCTTCAGCTCCAACAACGAGGAAGAGAGCAGCAGCACCGGCGGTTTCGCCTACATGATCACCGTGTTCGTGCTGGAGATGGTGTTCGGCGTGCTCGCCTCCATCATCGTCATGTGGTTCAGCCGTCAGCGCGAGTTCCGTGCCGACGCCGGTGCTGCCAAGCTGGCCGGCCGCGACAAGATGATTGCCGCGCTCCAGCGTCTCGCCCGCGGTGCCGAGCCGCAGATGGAGGGTTCCATGATGGCGTTCGGCATCAACGGCAAGCGCTCCATGAGCGAGCTGTTCATGAGCCACCCGCCCATCGAGCAGCGCATCGCCGCCCTGCGTGGCTGATAGCCAGTCATCTAAAGAAAACGGCTGCCCTCGGGCAGCCGTTTTGCATTCCGGGGACGGGGTTTTGCCCCCCGATCACCCTATTTGATCACCAGATCCGTCAGGGGCACGGCGCAGCAGGCGAGGATCTTGCCCTCGGCCCGCTCGGCGGCGCTGATGGCGGGGGCATCGGGGTGATCCACCTCGCCCGAGACCAGGGTCTGCTTGCAACTGCCGCAGATGCCGGCACGGCAGCTCCAGGGCAGCTCTACCCCCTGCTTGTTGGCCTGATCCAGCACGGTGCCCTGGTTGTTGCCCGCAAACTCCCGCTCGCCGATACGCAGTTGCACCGCCTGATGGGGGCGTGCCACCGAGAGCAGGGCCCCGCCAAAGCTCTCCTGGCGGATGCGCCCGGCCGGTACGCCGAGGGCGCTCAACCGGTTGGCTGCATCGGCCATGAAGCCGTGGGGGCCGCAGATGAACACCTCCCGCTCCTGCAAACCCCGGATCCGGCCCAGGTGATCGTCATTCAGACGGCCGCTGAGCCCCTGCCAGTGTTTGTCAGGCTGGCTCAGGATCAGGGTGAGGGTCATTCCCTGCTGCGCCATGGCGTGCAGCTCGCTGGCGGCAGGAATGTCTGCCTCGCTGCGACACAGGTGCATGAAGTGGACGTCATCGAGCTCCCCCCGTAGTGCCAGAGTGCGGGCGATGGAGAGCATGGGAGTGACCCCCGAGCCTGCAGAGAGCAGCAGCAGCCTGCGCTCGGCCCCTAGGTGAAACTCGCCGGCCGGGGGGGCGGCCAGCAGGTGATCGCCCACGCGCAGCTCATGGTGCAGCCAGGGGGAGAGGCGGCCATCGGCCAGCTTCTTGACGCTGATGCTGTAACGCTCGGGCCGCTCCGGCGTGGAGCTCAGGGTGTAGCGGCGTTGAACCCGTGTGTTTTTGATATCGAGGCTGATGGGCAGGTGCTGGCCAGGCAGGTAGTCGGGCAGGGGCTCGCCGTCGGCGGCCTCGAACCAGAAGGTTTCCAGATCCCGGGCCAGGGGTTCCCGGGCGACGCACACCAGCTCCCGCTTTTTCGGGGCCGCGTTGGGGTAGACCGGCGCCCGGGCCCGCTCCAGCACCTCGATCTCGCTGCCCGCTTCAATCCACCCCTCGTTCAGGGCCACCAGATTCTGGCCGAAATAGACCTCACCATCTTCGCCACGGCGGTAGCGGGTGAGGGTGGCCAGCGGCTCTTTCAGGGCATTGAAGCGCTCCGTGCCTGCCTCCACCGTGGTCATGATGCAGCGGCTGCACGGCTTGTCCACCCGAAACTCCACCTCGCCGATGCGGATCCGCTTCCAACCATCCTCTTCGAAGGGGCGGGTGCCGCTCGCCACCAGGTTGGTACGAAACTGGCTCATCTGGTGCAAGGCATCGGATCTCAGGTTGAGATCCTCAAGGGAAGCCTGGCTGATGAGCAGCAAGGGGTAGCCGTCCGCAAAGCTCACCCGGGTGCCGGTCTTCTCCCGAAAACGATCGGATGCCTCCCCGAGCCAGAGCAGGCGCACCGGCTCCCTCGCCACCCGGCTCAGCCACTCATCGGCGTCGGGCCCGGTGTGCAGGGCGGTAAAGCGATCCCCCCAGACACCGGTGTGCTGAGGGGCGCGACTGAACGCCGCCTCCATGAGGGCAAGGGGGGGCAGACCCGGATAGCGCAGTTGCAGCCCCCCCTCGACGGGGGTGGCCACCACCTGCTGCAACTGGGGATGGGTGCGGGCGGTGATAAAGGTGCCATCCGGTTTGACCACCATGTAGCGGCGATCCCCGGCAAGTCCCTCCTGGGTCACCCGGGCGCGCTCCAGCGGCATGCCTGCCGTCGATTTGATGGGGTAGAGATGTATGCTGGCGAGGGTCGGCATGTCCTGGTCCTTGTGCTGTGGGGATTCCTGTGAAGAGGGGAAGATAACGATTCCTGCCCCGGGCGGCAATCTTCTCCTGCTGCCCATGTCGAGGGCGGCGAGGGGGCTCGGGCGACAGGCCCGAATGGCTGCGGGGTGTGACGGGGATCCGGTTGTGAAGGGGGCGACCCATAAAGCGCAACATTTATTGATCCTGATCCACCATGTCGTACAAAAAAAGGCCCATCATCGGGCCAGCTTCCAGTTTCTGACGCTTTCGCTTCTTCCCTCTCCGGCCACCGTCTGCCCAGGCAAAACGGTATCAAGCGCATTCGGATGGGGCCTGTCACACAAAAAGAAGAAAGCAATGTATGAGCAAACAACTGGATATGACCCCGCAGCCGGATCTCTCCCAGAAAACGGGAACAGGCCCGGTCCGCACCCGGCTGCCCGTCTGGCGGCCGGCCCTGCCACCTTGCAACCATGCCTGCCCGGCTGGCGAGAACATCCAGGCCTGGCTTGCCCTGGCCGAAGCGGGCCGCTTTGAGGCGGCCTGGCAACGCCTCATCGAAGAAAATCCCCTGCCTGCGGTCCACGGGCGGGTCTGTTATCACCCCTGCGAAACGGCCTGCAACCGCGCCCAGGTGGACGAGGCCGTCTCCATCCACGCCATCGAGCGTTTCCTCGGCGACGAGGCGCTGGCCCGCGGCTGGCTGCCAGCGCCCCCCGCACCCGCCAGCGGCAAGAAGGTGCTGGTGATCGGTGCCGGTCCCTCCGGCCTCTCCTGCGCCTGGCACCTCAATCGGCTCGGCCATCAGGTGGAGATCCGCGAAGCGGGGCCGCTGGCGGGCGGCATGCTGCGTTTCGGTATTCCCGCTTATCGTCTGCCCCGCGACGTGCTGGATCGGGAGGTGGCCCGCATCGTGGCGGCCGGGGTGACGCTGACCCTGAACCACAAGGTGGAGGATGTGCTGTGCGAGCGCGACGAGGGGGGCTTTGACGCCGTCTTCATGGCCATCGGTGCCCATCTGGCCAAGCGGGTCAACATTCCGGCCCGGGAGGCGGGCAAGATCCTCGATGCGGTGAGTTTCCTCGAGCAGGCCAGTCTTGCCGAAGAGCAGGGCTTGCCGCCACCCAAACTGGGGCGGCGGGTGGCCATCTACGGTGGCGGCAACACCGCCATGGATGCGGCTCGCACCGCCCGCCGCCTCGGTGTGGAAGAGGCGATGATCATCTACCGCCGCGACCGGGACCATATGCCGGCTCACGCCTTTGAAGCCGATGAGGCCGAGGAGGAGGGGATCAAGATCAACTGGCTGCGCACCATCCGCCAGCTCGACAACACCAACATCGAGGTGGAGGTGATGGCGCTGGATGCCGAGGGCAAACCGGTGCCCACCGGCAAGTTTGAAACCCTCGAAGCGGACTCCCTCATTCTGGCGCTCGGTCAGGAGGTGGACTTGAGCGTGCTGGAGAGCATTCCCGGCGTGCGGGTCAGCAAGGAGGGAGTAGTACAGGTTGGCGAGAACCTGATGACGGATGTGCCGGGCCTCTTTGCCGGTGGCGACATGGTGCCCTCCGAGCGCACCGTCACCATCGCCACCGGTCACGGCAAGAAGGCGGCACGCCATATGGATGCCTGGCTGCGTGGTCGCCACTATCACAAACCGCTCTCCCATTTGCAGGCAGGGAAGCCGCTGGTAGGGCCCGAGCAGTTGCAACTCTGGTTCCAGACCCATGCGCCGGCCAGCAGTCAGCCGGTCAAACCGGCGTGGGCGCGGGACGACTTTGGCGAGATCATCGGCGGGCTGGATGAGGTGGCCGCCCGTTACGAGGCGGCGCGTTGTTACTCCTGCGGCAATTGCTTCGAGTGCGACGGCTGCTATGGCAGTTGCCCCGAGCAGGCCATCGCCAAGCTGGGGCCGGGTCTGGGGTATCAGGTGGATGCCGAGCGTTGCACCGGCTGCGGTGCCTGCCACGACCAGTGTCCCTGCCACGCCATCGAGCTTCGCCAACCGGAGGAGTCCCAATGAAACATGAATTGATCATGGTCGACGGCAACGAAGCCGCGGCCCGGGTGGCGTACCAGCTGAGCGAAGTGTGTGCCATCTACCCTATTACCCCGAGCTCGACCATGGCCGAACTGGCCGATGCCTGGGCGGCACAAGGGCAGACCAACCTCTGGGGCAACATCCCCACCGTGGTAGAGATGCAGAGCGAAGGAGGAGCGGCTGGCACGGTACACGGCGCCCTGCAGGCGGGGGCGCTCGCCACCACCTTCACCGCCAGTCAGGGACTGATGCTGATGCTGCCCAACATGTACAAGATCGCCGGTGAACTGACTTCGGCGGTGTTCCATGTGGCGGCCCGATCCTTGGCGGCGCAGGGGCTGTCGATCTTTGGCGACCATCAGGACGTGATGGCGGCGCGCAGCACCGGCTTTGCCATGCTCGCCTCCGGCTCGGTGCAGGAGGCGCAGGACCTGGCCCTGGTCGCCCACAGTGTCACCTTGCAGTGCCGGGTGCCCTTTATCCACTTCTTCGACGGGTTCCGTACCTCCCACGAGGTGAACAAGATCACCGCGCTGCACAAAGATGAGATCCGGGCCCTTATCGACAACGACTGGGTGCGGGCCCACCGTGCCCGGGCGCTCAACCCGGATCATCCGGTTATGCGTGGCACCGCCCAGAACCCGGATACCTATTTCCAGTCCCGCGAGAGCGTCAACCCCTTCTACGAGGCGGTGCCGGCCCGGGTGCAGCAGTGCATGGAGAGCCTCGGTGAGCTGACCGGCCGCCACTACCGGCTGGTGGAGTATCACGGCGCCCCGGATGCCACCGACGTCATCGTGCTGATGGGCTCGGGGGCCGCCACCGCCCGCACGACGGTGGATTGGCTCAACCAGCAGGATCGTAAGACCGGGGTGCTGGTCATTCGCCTCTATCGCCCCTTCCCGGTACAGGCGCTGCTCGATGCGCTGCCCGCGAGCGTGCGGCGCATGGCGGTGCTGGATCGCACCAAGGAGCCGGGGGCCGGTGGCGAGCCGCTGCTGCTGGATGTGCAGAGCGCGCTGATCGACGGTTTGCAGCGCGGCCTTATCAAGCGGTTGCCGTGGCTGAGCGGCGGCCGCTACGGCCTCTCTTCCAAAGAGTTCACCCCTGCCATGTGCGCGGCTGTGTTCGAGGAGCTGGCATCCGATGCGCCGCGACCGCGCTTTACGGTGGGGATTGTCGATGATGTGTCGGGCCTCAGTCTGGCCTGGCACCCCATCGGCGATCTGGAGCCCGCCAGTCGGGTGCGGGCGCTCTTCTTCGGCCTCGGTGCCGACGGCACAGTCGGCGCCAACAAGAACAGCATCAAGATCATCGGCGAGCTGGAGGGCTTCCACGCTCAGGGCTACTTCGTCTACGACTCCAAGAAGTCGGGCTCGCGCACCGTCTCCCACCTGCGCTTTGGCCCCGAGCCCATCGATGCCCCCTGGCTTATCGAGCAGGCGAGCTTTATCGGCTGCCACCAGTGGGGCTTTGCCCTGTCGGTAGACCTGCTGGAACATGCCGCGGAAGGGGCTACCCTGCTGCTTAATGCTCCCCATGAGCCTGACCGTGTCTGGGCCGAGCTGCCCGAGCGGCTGCGCGCCCGCATTCGCTCCCTCAATATTCAGCTCCATTGCATCGACGGCGATCGGGTGGCCGAGCGCAACGGCATGGGCAATCGCATCAACACCATCATGCAGACCTGCTTCTTCGCGCTGGCCGGTATCTTGCCGCGGGACGAGGCGATTGCGCTGATCAAGGAGAGCATCGAGAAGAGCTATGCCCGCAAGGGGCCCGAAGTGGTCGAGCGCAACTTCGCGGCAGTGGACGACACCCTGGCTCATCTCCATCAGGTGGCCATCCCGGCCGGTGAGGAGCCGATCAGCGACTATCCGCTGCCACTGGCACCCGGCGGCAGCGAGTTTGTCCAGCGGGTCACAGGCGAGATGCTGGCGGGGCGTGGCGATCGTATCCCGGTCTCCATGCTGCCGGTGGATGGCACTTACCCCACCGCCACCAGCCGCTTCGAGAAGCGGGATATCGCCCGCGAGATCCCCATCTGGCACTCCTATATCTGTATCCAGTGCGGCAACTGCGTCTTTGTCTGCCCCCATGGGGCGCTGCGGGCCAAGTTCTACCATCAGGACTGGCTGGCGACCGCCCCCGAGGCAGCGCAGTCGGTGCCCGTCACCGCCAAGGGCTTCCCCGACAGTCGCTACACCTTGCAGCTCTATCCGGAAGATTGCACCGGCTGCGGCCAGTGCGTGCAGGCCTGTCCGGTGCGGGCCGGAGCGGATGCCCGCCATCAAGGCGAGCGCGCCATCGCCATGATGGACAAGGCGCCCCATCTGGCTGGCCAGAAGCAGGCGCTGCGCTGGTTCGAAAGCCTGCCCTGGCCTGCCCGCGAGCGGGTGGACTTCTCCACCGTGCGCGGCACCCAGTTCCTCGAACCCCTGTTCGAGTTCTCCGGTGCTTGCGCCGGCTGTGGCGAGACCCCCTATCTCAAGTTGCTGACCCAGCTGTTTGGTGATCGCATGCTGGTGGCCAACGCCACCGGTTGCTCCTCCATCTACGGCGGCAACCTGCCGACCACGCCGTGGGCCAAGAACGGCGAAGGGAAGGGGCCGGCCTGGTCGAACTCATTGTTTGAGGACAACGCCGAGTTTGGCTTTGGTTTTCGCCTCACCGCCGATCAGCATCACGGTCAGGCGATGGCGGCTTTGCAGGCGATGAAGGGGGAGTTGGGCGCAGAGCTAGTCGAGTCGCTGATCAGCGCCCCGCAGCGGCTGGAGTCTGAGATCCGCGCCCAGCGTACCCGGGTCGCGCAAGTGCGGGAGCGGCTGGAAGAGGTGAAATCCGGCAAGGCTCGCGAGCTGCTCTCCTTGATTGATCAGCTGGTGCGCCGCTCGGTCTGGATAGTGGGCGGCGATGGCTGGGCCTATGACATCGGCTCGGCGGGGCTCGACCATGTGCTCGCCTCCGGCCGCGATGTGAACGTGCTGGTGATGGATACCGAGGTCTACTCCAACACCGGCGGTCAGATGTCGAAATCGACCCCGCTCGGCGCTGTCGCCAAGTTCGCGGCGGGAGGCAAGACGCTGGCCAAGAAGGATGTGGCGTTGCAGGCCATCTCCTACGGCAACGTCTATGTCGCCCGCATCGCCTTTGGTGCCAACCCGCAGCAGGCGCTACAGGCCTTGCGGGAAGCGGAAGCCTATCCGGGCCCGTCCCTTATCATCGCCTACAGCCACTGCATCGCCCACGGCATCGACATGGAGCAGGGATTGGCCCAACAGAAGCGTGCGGTCGATTCGGGCCACTGGCCGCTGATGCGCTACAACCCGGTACTGCGCAGCGCCGGGCAGAACCCCTTCAGCCTCGACAGCCTGCGCCCCTCCATCCCCCTTGCCGAATACCGGCAGGAGGAGACCCGTTATCGGGTGCTGGCCCAGAGCCATCCACAGGAGGCCGAGCGGTTGATGCAGGTGGCGCAACAAGTGGCGTGGCAGAAGTGGGCCACCTACGAGGAAATGGCCACCCGCGAGGCCAGCCAGTTCCATCCGCCGGTGTGATCATGGGATGAAACAGGTAAGACAAAGCGGGCCATTGGCCCGCTTCGTTTTCCGGTGCCAAGGGAAGTGGCCGTTGCCGCGCCTTGGGGCGGCCAACAAAAAGCCCGGCGTCGGGCCGGGCTGGCAGGATAAGTTGCTTATCCAGGTATTCGTCGAGGCGTCTAGTGTGGATGTTGTTTGAGGATGTCGTATATCTCCTCTTTCAGTTTAAGTTTCTGTTTTTTCAGATCCTTCACCTCGGAGCTGTAGTCGCTGGCGTGGTGTTTCTCCAGCTTTCTGATCTCCGCATCCAGGTCGTTGTGCAAGTCAAACTTCTTCTGGAAATGGACATCACTGCTCTTCAGTTTCGAGATGAGATCTCTGTACTCCGGAAACATGTAATGAAGCCTCCTTGTTGTCGTTTGATTGTGCCTGCAAGACCAAAGTACCCCTTACTGCCGGGGAGAAACGTGATCCCGATCCAATTCGGGGCCACGGATTTGCTGCATGGGAAGGGTTATTTTTAACTGTTTGAATTACATGATGATTGCCTGCTGACCCAGGGGCAGCAGAGGAAAGAAGCGGGATCCGCTTCACATTCGGGAGAGGGGGTCTGCAACGGGGCGGGCAACAGAAAGGGGCGCGAGGCCCCTGACTGGAAACGGGTGAGCCGTTTACTCTTTTTTCTTTTTCTTCTCGGGCAGGGGCTTGCCGTCTCTGGCAATCACCTTGCCTGCCTCGAAACCGATCTGCGCCGCCAGCTCTTCCAGATCCGGCGCCTTGGCCTCGTTGCCGATGGCGTACTGGTAGTTGGCGATGGAGATCTTCTCCGCCACCGGTGTGCCCGGCACGATGGGTTCGCGCCAGCCCTGACCGATGTGGGCCACCAGGGTGCCGTTCATGATGAGCTCGCCGACGATCTCCTGGGTGGGGATGCCCTTGCCGTAGGTGAGGCCCTGCGGGTGCTTCTTGCCGACCAGGGGCTCTTGGCTTGCGGGCATCAGCTTGGTGCGGATCAGCCACTTGGGCGATTTGGTCTTGCCCACCGCCTTGCCGGTCTGGTACTCGTTGATCTTGATGGTCTTGATCATCTGGGCCGTGAACTCCTTGGTCAGGGCCTTCTGGGCTTCGCTGGTCTCGTCGATGACGATGGGGGCCACATACCAGGTCTGGGGAGCCTGCGCCTTGCGGGTCGCCGGGGCGGTTTGCGCCATGGCGAGCGGGCTGAGCAGGATGGCCGTCAACAAGAGTCCGATTTTCTTCATGGTGATTCCGCTTATGTTTCGACAAGAATTTTGTTTTGCCAGCGACGACTGCGCCAGCGCCAGAACATGGCCAGACCGCGCACCCACTCGTCGCAGGCGAGGGCCAGCCAGATGCCTACCAGGCCATAGCCCTGCATGATACCAAGGAAATAGGCCAGGGGAACGGCAATGCCCCACATGGAGACGAGCGCCATGTAGAGCGGGAAACGGGCATCCCCGGTGGCGCGCAGGGCGTTGATCACCACCAGATTGAAGGTGCGACCGGGTTCGAGGATGAGGCTGATGAGGAAGAGCTGCGCCACCTGGGTGATGATGTCGGCGTCGTCGGTGAACAGGCTGATGATGGCGCGGCCGTTGAGGGCGGCGGCGATGGCGATGGCGGCGGTGACGATGAGGCCGAGTTTCAGGCTCTTCATCAGTTGGCGATAGGCCTGATCGAAGCGTCGGGCCCCCGCCAGGTGGCCGATGATGATCTCGTTGCCAAGGCCGATGGAGAGGCCGAACAGCAGGATGAACAGGCAGATCTGGAAGAAGTAGGACTGGGTCGCCAGCGCCTTGTCGCCGAGCAGGCCGACGAAGGCGGTCACCACCATGAACTGCAGCATCCAGGAGAGGTTCTCCCCTGCCGCCGGCAGACCGATGTGCAGCACCTTGTCCAGCATGGCGCGGCTTGGGCGGACGATTTCCGGCAGACGCAGCCGGATGCCGGTCTTGCGCGCCACCAGCCATACCAGCAGCACCACCCCGACGATGCGCCCCGCCACCGTGCTGATGGCGACCCCGGCGACCCCGAGCTGGGGCAGGCCGAACCAGCCATAGAGCAGCAGCAGGTTGCCGACGAAGGTGATGAGGTTGACGATGAGGGTCACGTACATGGCCTGGCGGGTGTGGCCGTGGGCACGCAGGGTGGCGGCCAGACAGAGGGCCGCCGCCTCCGGCAGCAGGCAAAGCCCGATGATCTGCAGGTAGAGGCTGCCGTCGCTCATCAGGTGGGCAGGCAGGTTCATCAGCGCCAGCATGGTGCTGGCCCCCGCCATGACGCCGACCGCGGCCACCAGTCCCACCAGCAGGTTGAAGCCGATGGCGGTGTGGATGACGACGCGGGCTTTTTCCTTGTCTCCCGCCCCCAGATACTGGGTGATCACCACGCTGGTGCCGATGCTGACGAAGCTGAACAGGGTGATGGCGAGATCGAAGACCTGGTTGCCCACTGCGAGGGCCGCCACCCCCTGATAGGAGACGTGGCCCACCATGAAGGTGTTGAGGGCCCCGGTCAGAAAGTGGAGGGCCAGATCGATGAACAGTGGCCAGGTCAGGGCGAAGAGGGAGCCCGGGCCCGCGTGGGATTGAGTCTGCATGGGATATCCAGGTGCTGGCGATGGCCCTCGTCAGGGCCAACTGGAGGGGCATTTAACACCAAGCGGGGGCGGGGTGCAATCCTGGTCGCAGGAGGAGGGGGCCTGCGACCAGGGGATGTGTCTCAGACCGGCGTGGCGCCGGCCTCCTGCTCGCTGGGGCGGGTGAGGCGCGCCGAGTCGGGCAGGTCGTCATCGTGCGGCCAGCGGGTGAGCAGGGCATCCGTGGTGCTCTCCACCCCCTCGTCGTCCCGGAACACCGGCTCCCGGTAGCAGCGGGTCATGCGCAGGGCCTGATACATGTCGGGGCAGAGGATGATGCCATCCTCGCCGACCCGAATCCCCGCCTGTTTGAACCACTGGCTCATCTGGCCGTGACGACCGGCCATCACCATGTGGATGCCGCGCCGCTTGAGCTCCTTGTGCAGCTCTCCCACCATGCTCATCACGCTGATGTCCTGATGGGTAAAACAGGCCACCGCATCCACCACCAGGCACCTGGGATTGTGGGGATCCTGCACCAGCAGTGCCAGCACCCGCCGCTTGAAGTAGGGGGCGTTGAAGTAGGTGAGCGGGGAGTTGAAGCGGTAGACCAGGATGCCGGGAATCGCCTTGGCCTGCTCGTTGTCCCCCAGGGTGCGCACCACGCCCTCGTCGTCCATGCCGAGCAGCTGGTCGGTGGGGCGCATCACGTTGCGCAGGAACTGGAACAGCCCCAGCAGCACCGCGAGGGTGATGCCCGGAATGACCCCCATGGTGAGCACGCTGACAAAGGTCACCAGGGCGAGCCAGAAGGCGGCGCGGTCCGATTCGCGCAGGGCCCAGAGGCCGCGAAAATCCGTGAGCGACAGGGAGGCCATCACCAGCACCACCCCGAGGGCGGCGGTGGGAATGTACTGCAGCGGCGCCGTCAGGTAGAAGGTGACCAGGGCGATGACGGCGGCGGCGATGATGGAGACCAGCTGGCTTTTGCCGCCGTTGGCATCGTTGACAGCGGTGCGCGAATCCGCCCCGCTGATGGCAAACCCCTGGGAGGCGGCGGCGGCCAGGTTGGCCATGCCCAGCGCCCTAAACTCCTTGTCCGCATCAATCTCGTAGCCGTTCTTGGCGGCAAAGCTGCGGGCGGTGAGCATCATGGAGACGAAGCTCACCATGGCGAGGTTGAGGGCGGGCAGCACCAGCTCACGGATAAGCCCGGGGGGAAAGTCCGGCATCTGGAAGGCGGGCAGCCCCGAGCCGATGGTCCCCAGGGTGGCGATGTCGACGCGGCCGAGATTGAACAGCCACACCAGGGCCGCCGTCACCACCATGGCCACCATGGAGGAGGGCCAGGCCGGTCTGTAGCGCTTGGCCAGCAGCAGGGTGAGCAGAGCGGTCAGGCTCATGGCCAGGGTGGGCAGATGGGTCTGGGTAATGTAGCTGGTGCCGTTCAGGATCCGCTCTATCAGGTAGCGCTCGCTGAAGGTGAAGCCGAAGATCTTGGAGAGCTGGCCCACCATGATGGTGATGGCCACCCCGTTGAGCAGCCCCATCAGGATGGGGCGGGAGAGAAAGTCTGCCAGCACCCCCAGTTTGAAGCGGCTGGCGATGAGGCACCAGAAGCCGGTCATGGCGGTCATGGTCATCACCAGTTGCCAGTGACGGGTGGGATCCCCGGCGGCGAGCGGCGTTACCACGGCGGCGATCACCGCGCAGGTGGCGGCATCCGGACCGACGATGAGCTGACGGGAGGTGCCAAAGAGGGCGTACACCACCATGGGCAGGATGCAGGAGTAGAGGCCGACGATGGCGCCTACCCCGGCGAGCTCCGAATAGGCGATGGCCACGGGCAGGGCCACGGCCGCGACCGAGAGGCCAGCGCGAAGATCCGGCATCAGCCAGGCCCGCTGGTATTGCAGCAAGGCGGCGAGCCCCGGCAGCCAGCGCTCGAGAGAGAAGAAGTCGCGCATTATTTAACCCATTGAGTTACAAACATCTTTTTCTTAGTGTGCCCAAGGTTGTCGGCCCTTTGCAATCCGCTCATGGCCAGTTCACCACAAGGTCAGGCCAGATGCGTTGCCACCCCTTGGCCCTGACCCGTTCGCTAAAGATACGGCTCTCCTGGCGACAGCGCGGATTGGGGCTCACCACCAGGGACCAGTTGGGGGCAAAGCCGTAGGGGGCCAGCCACTCGAACGCATCATCTGCCAGCAGGCGGACCCCGATGCAGGTGGGTATCTCCACCCAGTGGCTGAGGGCCGAGAGCGAGCTGGCAAAAGGAGGCACCTGCTGGCGCAGATGCATGCGGGCCTGGTTGCGCACCTCCCACAACTGGCCCGGCATCCTGGCGGCGAGCCAGGCTTCGTGATCGGCCTCCTTCAATCCAGTCGGATCAGCGCTGTCCAGATAGATAAGATCGATGTCGTTGAGCGGGGTGGGTTCGGCCTTGTCATGGAGGTGATCCCAGATGAGGTTGCGCACAAACCCCGCCCCCAGGGCCCAGTCGGGCAGGGCCAGCTCCCGCGCAGCCCGGAGGCAATCCATGCGCGGGTGATCGGCCCGCAGCAGGGCCTCGGTGCAGGCCCGCAAGTGCGCCTCCCGCAGCGCCCCGGCTTCAACCGGCATTGCGGCGCAACCAGACGTCGATGTAGCTGCAGCTCGGCACTATGGTGAGCCCCTCAGAGAGGGTCCAGTCGTAGAAGCGGCGGGCCAGCTTGTCGGCAATCCCCTGTCCGCGCAGCTCGGGGGGAACCTGGGTGCTGTAGGCGTCCACCGTGGTGGCGTCCAGCCTGCGATAGGCAAGGCGGGAGAGCTTGCCGTCCACGGTGCAGACAAACTGCTGCTGATCGGCCTGGTGAAGGATGTCGCTCATCGGGGGTCCTCTCTGGGTGAATGGGAAGATCAGAACATGGCGGACAGGGTTTGCCAACGCCATTCTTTGCGCCCATGGCGGGCTCGCTTACACTGGCCGGCCTGCGAATGGTCGCAAGGCAAGGTATAGAACATTGAGAGAGGATGGATCCGTCATGGCCTTCGCCACCCTGGACGAGCTGATAGGCAATACCCCGCTGCTGGCGCTGCGCCGCATCAATCCGCACCCCGGCGTCACCCTGCTGGTGAAGCTGGAGGGCAACAACCCCGCCGGCTCCGTCAAGGACAGGGCGGCGCTGAACCTCATCAGGCAGGCAGAGGCGAGTGGTCACTTAGCGCCAGGGGCCCGGCTCATCGAGGCCACCTCCGGCAATACCGGCATCGCGCTGGCCATGGTGGCGGCGTCCCGGGGTTACCGGATGCGGCTCATCATGCCGAGCAACATGAGCCAGGAGCGGCGCGACGCCATGGAGGCCTACGGCGCCGAGCTGGTGCTGGTGGAAGAGGGCATGGAAGCGGCGCGAGACCTCGCCCTGGCCATGCAGGCGCGGGGGGAGGGGCTGGTGCTCGATCAGTTCAACAACCCCGCCAACCCGGATGCCCACTACCGCTCCACCGGCCCCGAGATCTGGCGCCAGAGCGGCGGGGCTGTCACTCACTTCGTCTCGGCCATGGGCACCACGGGCACCATCATGGGGGTCTCCCGCTACCTCAAGGAGCAGAACCCGGCGGTGGCGGTGATCGGCCTGCAACCGGCCGAGGGGAGCCAGATCCCCGGCATTCGTCGCTGGCCCGAGGCCTACCGGCCCGCCATCTTCGAGCCTGCGCGGGTCGATGGGGTGCTGGATGTGACGCTCGACGAGTCCCTCGCCATGATGCGCCGGCTGGCGCGGGAAGAGGGGATCTGCTGCGGCGTCAGCTCGGGTGGCGCCGTGGCCGGGGCCTTGCGGGTGGCGGCGGAGATCGGGCAGGGGGTGGTGGTGGCGATCATCTGCGATCGGGGGGATCGCTATCTCTCCACCGGGGTCTTCACCCCCGATGCCTGACGGGCAAGGGGCCTGCTACTCCCAGGCCCGCTCCAGCAGGGCCAGCAACTGTTCCCTGTCCGCATCCTTGCGGTTGTAGAGCAGGGCGCCGTCGTTGATGGCGAGATCCCGGATCCCGGGCAGCAGCGCCTTGTCGGTGAGGCCCGCCTCCCGCAGGGTGCGGGGCAGCTTGACCGTCTGCCACAGGGTATCGCGCAGTGCCTGCAACGCCTCGATGGTGGCCTGGGGTCTCCCCTCGGCCGGGGTCGCGGCAAAGCGCTCCGGCCCCACCAGGGGCAGCAGCAGGCGGGCGAGCTCGGGGTCGATGCCGGGCCGGTTGTAGTCGAGCACGGTGGGCAGGAAGAGGTTCATACAGAGGCCATGGGGCAGGTGGCAGCGCGCCCCCAGACTGTGGCCGAGGGCGTGCACCAGCCCCACCATGGAGTTGGAAAACGCCATGCCCGC
The DNA here is from genome assembly GCF_017939245.1 of Aeromonas sp. PrichA-15. Lineage (NCBI taxonomy): Bacteria > Pseudomonadati > Pseudomonadota > Gammaproteobacteria > Aeromonadales > Aeromonadaceae > Aeromonas > Aeromonas sp. PrichA-15. The sequence continues at coordinate 29,822 of NZ_JAGKRH010000001.1, forward strand.
CAGGGTGGAGCCCTCCGCCAGTTGCAGCCGCAGGCCCTTGTCTGTCGGGTGGGCCAGCACCCTGGGCAGGGCGGTGGCAATCTTCTCCACCGCCATCAGGGCCAGGGCGTCACTGACCGGGTTCTTGCCGTTGCCGATGAAGGCCTCGATGGCGTGGGTCATGGCATCCATGGCGGTGGCGGCGGTGATGGGCAGCGGCAGCCCCAGGGTGAAGCGGGGATCCAGCACCGCCAGCCGGGGCAGCAGGAAGGGGGAGGTGAAGGGCACCTTGCGCCCGCTCCCTTCGTCCTTGATCACCGCCACCAGGGTCACTTCGGAGCCGGTCCCCGCCGTGGTGGGGACCACCGCCAGGGGGTTGAGGGGACGGGTCAGGCAATCCGCTCCGGCATAATCGAGCAGCTGCTCGCCCCCCAGAGTCGCCAGTATGTTCACCGCCTTGGCGGTGTCGATGACGGAGCCGCCGCCAAGGGCGAGCAGGCTGTCACAGCCCAGCTCCCGGTAGTGGCGAGCGATCCGCTCCACCACGGCGGTGGAGGAGTCCGCCGGGATCTCGTCCCAGATGGCGGCGACCGGCAAGGCCCCTTCGGCCATCACATCGGCCAGCAGGGTGGCGAGCCCGCTGCCGCTGACCCCCTTGTCGGTGAGCAGCAGCGGGCGGCCAGCTCTCAATCCCCTCAAGGCATCCGGCAACTGTTCCAGTGCCTGCTCCCCCGCCATCAGCTTGACCGGGCAGAAAAAATCGTAATAACGGCTCATCCCGTTCTCCTCGTGTTCAACCGGTCAGAAGACCCAGATAGATGTGGCAGGCCCGCGCGAGCTTGCGATGCGGGTCCGGGTAGTGGCGAAGCAGGGGCCGCGCGATGAAGGCGGGCAGGATCAGGCTCTGCAACTGCTCAAGCGCTCGCACCAGGTGCATGGCCGCGTCGAGATCCCCCTCCACCAGCAGCCGGTTTTCGCAAAAGGCCTGGTTGATGCCGAGGCGAAAGCTGAGGGCGCGAAAGGCGACGGCGGGGTGCTTGAAGCGCACCCGCAGGGGGTGGGGGCCGTTATGGGCACAGGTCGAATGCGCCCTGCCAGCCTCCTCACCGCAGTGCCAGCGCCCCGCGAACTTGTAGAGACTCAGCCCCCGGGTCATGCCGTTTACCTCCAGCCTGATGGTGAGGCCATCCGGCAGGGGGGCAAGCTCGCGGCGCACCGCCTCGTCGACCCGGGCGGCGCGGCACAGGGTGCGGCCGATGATCCAGAGCAGGCTGCCAATCCAGAGGCGCCTGCCGGTGGCAAGCAGGGCGTCAGGGCGCATGAGAACCTCCGCTGATGGCGGACCAGAAGAGGGTGAAGGCGCTCTCCTGCCAGTGGGGGTCTTCTCCCAGTTCAGGCTGATCGACAAAGAGGGAGGCGCAGGCCAGAAACTGGCCCTGGCACACCTCCAGCATCAGGGCCGGCGGGGCCGACATCAGCTCGCCGCTGGCCTGGCCCCGGGCGAGCAGGCTCGGCAGAAAATGCAGGGTCTCCGCCAGGATCTGGCTGCGCAGGGAGCGGGCCAGCAGGGGGGAGTGGAAAAAGCCCAGCACGAACCTGAGCTCACGGGGGTGGGCCTGCATCCAGCCCATGGCCTGGTGCCAGTAGTGGCGGGCCTGCTCCTGGAGCGGCAGGGCGGCATCGGCCTCGGTGATGGCGGCGCCAAGGCGCAGCTTGATGTCCTGGTAGAGGCTCTGGATCAGCACCTCCTTGCTGGGAAAGTGATGAAACAGGGTGCCATTGGCCACCCCGGCCGCCTTGGCGATGCGGGCGGTGGCGGCGCCCTGCAGGCCATCCTCGGCGCACAGGGCCAGGGCGGCATCCAGGATCTGGCGGCGTTTGTCGGTCATGGTTTCTCGCATCTCGCCTCCTAGCGCAGGAATAGGGCCATCATCAGCCGCTGGTACCAGCGCCGATAGGGGGGGTGAATGAGGGAGCCTGTGCTGAAGCGTCCGCGGCGCAGCACGGTTTTCGCCTTGGAGAAGGTGAGAAACCCCTCGCGGCCGTGATAGTGGCCCATGCCGGAGGGACCGATGCCGCCGAAGGGGGCATCGTCCGCAGCCACCTGGAACAGACTCTCGTTGATGGCCATGCCCCCGGCGTGGGTCTCCCGAATGAGGCGGCGCTGCAGCGTCTCGTCCAGGCTCATGAGATAGAGCGCCAGGGGGCGGGGGCGGGCCGCCACATAGGCCAGGGCCTCCTCGATGTCGTCATAGGGCACCAGGGGCAGCAGGGGGCCGAAGATCTCCTGCTGCATCACCTGGCAGTGGCCGGGTACCTCGGTCAGCAGGTGGGGCACCAGTTTGCGGGTGGCGTCATCCTGGGCGGGCGTGACGCAGGGGTGGATCTGGGCACCGGCCTGCCTCGCCTCCTCCAGCCAGGCGGTGAGCCGCTCGTACTGGGGGGCGTTGATGATGGCGCCATAATCCGGGCTCTCGAGCCCTTTGGGGTAGAGGCGGCGAAAATGGGCCTGATAGGCCTCGATAAAGGCCTGCTCCTGCCCCCTCGGCAGCAGCACGTAGTCGGGGGCCACGCAGATCTGGCCGGCGTTGAGGCTCTTGCCGAAGATCATCCGCTCCACCGCCAGGGCCAGGGGCATGTCGGGGGCGATGAGACAGGGGCTCTTGCCGCCGAGCTCCAGGGTGAGGGGGGTGAGCTGGGGGGCGGCCGCGGCCATCACCAGTCGACCCACCGCCGTGGAGCCGGTGAAGATGAGATGGTCGAAGGGGAGGGCGCTGAAGGTGGCCGCGATCCCCGCATCCCCCTCGATGACCACCACCTCGTCACCGCCGAGGGCCTCATCGAGCAGGGTGCGCAGCACGGCGTTGGTGTGAGGGGTGAACTCGGAGAGCTTGATCATGGCGCGGTTGCCGGCAGCGAGGGCGCCGATGAGGGGCCCGAGGCTCAGCATCACCGGGAAATTCCAGGGCACCATGATGCCGACCACGCCGAGGGGCTGATAGTGCACCTCGACCCTGGCGGGTGCCAGCAGCAGGCCGGAATGACGGCGCTCCGGTTTCATCCACCCCTTGAGCCGTTTCAGGGTGTAGTTGATCTGCATGACGCAGGGGAGCACATCGGCGATCAGGCTGTCGTAATCGCTGCGCTGGCCGTAGTCCCGGGCCAGGGCCTGACACAGTGCCTGCTTGTGGCGCAGCAACCCCTGCTTGAGGGCGTCAAGTCTGGCGCGGCGGGACGCCAGATCCGGCATGGGGGTGGCCTGGCTGGCCTGCCTGAGCCGATGCAGTTGCTCGGGGAGGGAGAACTTGTCCGGTGAGGCGGGGGTGACGGTGGTGTCCATGGCATGCTCCGCACGAAAAGTGACCGACTGATTAGTCGGTCCAAATCTAGCGATTCGTTGCCGACTTGTAAACCGGGCGAGGGCAGAGGGTGGCTACCAGTGGGGAGCGTTGTCCGGAACTGTGTCCGGGCTCCCATTTTTGAGGCATTCGGATTGGTCTTCTATCCAATAAGGGGTAATTGTGGGTCACCAACTTGGAGGGAGAACCGCACATGACCAGGGAATTGCATAGCCTGCTGGCCCGGCTGGATGACGTGATCGCGCGCATGCCGGACAGTTTCAACACCTATGAGTTTGCCCAGAAGCTGGCGCTGCAACATCAGCAGGAGTATTTCGCCGCGGGCCACTCCCTGGCGGGCCAGGAGAAGAACCTGCTGCGCCTGCTCCACGAGAAGATTGCCCTGGCGCTGGCGAGCCATGAGGACGTCATCGAGGGGGCCCTGCTGCCCTGCATGACCCCCTGGGGAGAGCGCGCCACCTCGCCCCGCTGGCACCGCAAGCACTGACCCGGCAACAACATGAAAAGGCCCCTCGGGGCCTTTTCATGTTTGGGGTCGCACCTACTGGACCAGCCTGCGGGCCTGCCAGTAGCGGCTGTTCCAGTAGACGTTGTCGAGGCGCGAGCGGATCACGCCCTTGCTGGTGGAGGCGTGGATGAACTCACCTGCCCCGGTGTAGACCCCGACGTGGTACTGCTGCCAGCCGGTCTTGAAGAATACCAGGTCCCCGTGCTGGAGACGGTATCTGTCCACCGGGCTGCCTAGGCTCGCCTGGGATTCCGTGGTGCGGGGCAGGGTGAAGCCCAGCACCTGGCTGTAGGCGAGCTGGGTGAAGGCGGAGCAGTCGAGACCGGCGCGGCTGGTACCGCCCATGCGATAGGGCACGCCGCGCCACTGCTGATAGAAGTTGTCGAATGCGCCGCTCTGGCGCACGGGAGGGGGAGGCTCCGGCGTACTGGAGCAGGCGGCGAGAAGCAGGGCCAGCAGGGGCAGCAGCAAGGTGCGAAACATCTCAACTCCTTGATAGGGCACGGGGTTCATCATAGACGATGATCCTGCCTGGAACCTGAATGACAACGGCATTGAGGAGTGGCCGCCTGTGGGGGCAGCCACCGGATCACCCCGCCGGTTTGGGGGTAATGAGCGGCGTCAGCAGCTCGGCAATCTTGTAGAAGGTCTGTACTCGGGTGGTGCTGGGGCGCCACACCAGGCCTATCTCCCGATAGGGTTTCTCCCCGGGCAGGGGAATGGCCACCAGGTTCGTGTTGTCGAGGATGCCCGCATCTATGGCCATCTGGGGCAGGAAGGTGGTGCCAAGACCGGCCCCTACCATCTGCACCAGGGTGTGCAGACTGGTGGCGGCGAACGGGTTGATCTTGCTCTTGTCCCGCAGCCGACAGGCGCTCACCGCGTGCTCCGTCAGGCAGTGCTCCCGCTCCAGCAGGAAGATGCTCTGGTTGGGCAGCTCCTTGTAGTCGAACGGCATGTGCAGGCCCGCCGCCATGTGGGAGGGCATCACCATGTGGAAGGGATCCTGGCCGACGGTCTTGCTGTGGAAGCCGCCGATCTCCACCGGCAGCGCCAGGATCAGCAGATCGAGCTGCCCCTGCTCCAGCTGCTTGAGCAGATTGGTGGTGGTGTCTTCCCGCAGCAGCAGCTCCAGATCTGGATAGGCCTTGCCGCACACCTGCAGCAGCTTGCTCAGCAGGAAGGGGGCGATGGTGGGGATGCAGCCCAGGCGCACCGTGCCGTGCATGACGCCCCCCTGCTGCTGCCCCAGCTCCATCAAATCCCGGGCGTCGGAGAGCAGGTTGCGCGCCCGCGCCACGATTTCCATGCCGACCGGCGTCATGATGAAGCTCTTGTGATCCCGCTCCACCAGTTGCAGGTTCATCATGTCCTCCAGGGTCTGGATCCCGGTACTCAGGGTCGACTGGCTGACATGGCAGGCCTTGGCTGCGCGGTTGAAATTCTTGTGCTCGTCCAGAGCGACCAGATACTGGAGCTGCTTCAGGCTGGGCCAACGTTGCATAGGAGAAACCCGATCGATGCTATCTATTTGATTTGATTAATCTACCATCGAGAAGCCCCGTTGTCGCCGACAAATCGGTGCCCCCTGGCAGGCGCACTGCCTCACGCACATGGGGTGGCCTGCGCCGATGGGCTGGCCACCCCTCATTGGTCAGGAGCTTATCCCCTTGTGCCGCGCCATTGAAGGGGGGCCGCCATGGGATGTGACGGGGATCGGCCTTCGGGCGGGGCGCCCTGCGCGCAGGAGCGGCCATAAAAAAACGCGCCGGTGGGCGCGTTTTTGCAGAAGGGGGGCGGACTATTCGTCGAAGATACCGAAGTGATCCTTGGCGAAGTTGACCCGCTGCTCCACGTTCATCTTGACCTGACCCAGCTTCTCGATGGTCTTGAGGTTGGGCACCAGGCCGCGACCGTTTGCGATCTGGATGGCAAGGCCCGGACGGGCGTTGAGCTCCAGCAGCATGGGGCCGCGGAACTTGTCCAGCACCATGTCGGTCCCGATGTAGCCAAGACCGGACATCTCGTAGCAGGAGGCCGCCAGGTTGAGCAGGGTGTCCCAGTGGGGCACCTTCAGATCGTAGAGATCCAGGCCGGTGTCCGGGTGGTGGCGCAGCGGGTTGCCAAACTGCACCGCCCGCAGGGCGCGGCCGGTGCGCAGGCACAGGCCTACCCCCACGGCGCCCTGGTGCAGGTTCGCCTTGCCATCGGAAGCCGAGGTGGAGAGGCGCATCATGGCCATCACCGGGAACCCCTTGAAGATGATCACCCGGGCATCGGGGACCCCTTCGAAGGAGTAGCCGTCGAACACGTCGTCGAAGTTGATGAGCCCTTCCACCAGCGCCACGTCGGGCTTGCCGCCGAGGGAATAGAGCCCTGCCAGGATGTTGGAGACATGGCGCTCCAGATCCTGGCCGTTGGCGGCGCTGCCGTTGGGCTTGTAGAAGAGGCCGTCCTCCTGGCGCAGGATCACCAGGATCCCCTTGCCGCCGGAGCCGCGGGCCGGCTTGATGCAGAAGCCCGGCCAGTCCTTCACCAGCTCGGTGATGCGAGTCACGTCGTGCTGCTCGCGGATGGTGCCGATGAGTTCAGGCACCGTCACCCCCGCATCCAGCGCGATGCGCTTGGTCTTGAGCTTGTCATCCACCAGCGGATAGAGGCGGCGCGGGTTGTAGCGGCTGATGTAGGAGTGGTTGCGCTTGTTCATGCCGAGGATGCCTGCTTGGGACAGGCTCCACGGACTGGTGTATTTCTGCCAGAACCACATCTGTTACTTGTCCTTACCCGGGGTGGCACCAGACTTCATCTCGTCCACCAGCGGCTTGAAGCGCTTGAGCTCGCTCAGCTTGTAGCCGGTGTAGTTACCCATCAACAGCACGGTCGCCATCAGCACCAGCTGCAGGCCGAGGAAGTTGAAGGTGAGGTGACGAATGAGCTCGTTGTCCATGGCCAGGTAGGCGATGACCGCCACCAGCAGGGAACCGCCGCCCTGGCGGAACACCTCTTTGGGACCCTCTTCTTCCCACAGGATGGACATGCGCTCGATGGTCCAGGAGAGGATGATCATCGGGAAGAAGGTGATCTTCATGCCGTCGGTCAGCCCCAGCTTGAAGGCGAACGCCGAGAAGATGCCGATCATCGAGATCACCATGATGATGATCGCCGATATTCGGGCGACCAGCAGCAGGTTCAGCCTCGAGAGGTAGGAACGGATCACCAGGCCGGTGCCGACGATCAGCAGGAAGCCGATGAGGCCGGTGACCAGCGAGGTCTGGATGAAGGCGACCGCGATCAGCACCGGCATGAAGGTGCCGGAGGTCTTGATCCCCACGATGACCCGCAGGAACACCACCATCAGCACGCCGATGGGGATGAGCAGCAGACCCTTGAACAGGGCTTGCTCTTCCAGGGGCAGGCTGTGGATGGAGAAGTTCATCATCTCCGATTTTTCGAACTTCTGGGCCAGGGCCACGTTGACCGGTTGCTCCTGCTCGATCATCGAGAAGGTGACGCGGGAGTTGTGACCGCCGGTGACGTCCAGGAGGGCGCCGGAGTTGTACTCCCACAGCAGCAGGTTGGCCGGTTGACCCTGTTCACCGCTTTGCGGGTTGAACAGCTTGTAGTCAGTCGGGCTGTTGAAGACCTGCAGGTAATCCACCAGCTCCTGACGGCGACGGCCATCTTCCAGGCTGAGGGCGTGCACCACGCGCGCCGGGACGTCCGCGTTGTTGAGCAGCTCGGCAATCAGATTGGCGCGGCTCTTGTGGGACTTGAGCAGCTCGGCGTTCTGTTCCTGCTTCTCGATCTCCTTGATGATCTCGCGGGTCAGGGTGTACCCGTCGGCGGAGCGCTCCTGGGCGCGCTCCAGGATCTGCTTCATGGCCGTGGCGTAGGGCTCGCTCTCGATCTGCTTCTCGATGGCGGGCGGCTGCGGGTTGGCGGCGGGCTTGGCATGGGCATCGGCCATCATGTCGACCCGGTAGTAGAGCTCCTGACGGCCGGAGGCGGCGCGGATGGACCACTCGGCGCGGGCATCCCCGTCTTTTTCCACGAACGACAGGCCATAGCCCGGGCTCGCGGCGTTCTCGTTCATCAGGGTGAAGCCGGGCTGGGTGCCCGGAATGGCCAGGGAGGCGATCACCGGCTCGCCGGTGGCCTCGAATTCGAGTTTGGCTTCGATGGACCAGATCTGGCGCTTTTCACCCGGCGTGAGCGGGACGTCCAGCGCGATGTGATGATAGAAGGTCATCCCCAGGCCGACGATGTAGAGCAGGGCGACCAGCAGATAGAACGGCTTACGGGAAACCATGGATTATTTCACATCCTTGAGCTTGGGTTTGGGTTGGATATATTCGCGGGCCACGTCGACCACGGCGATGTCTTTGAGGAATTCACGGCCCAGCAGCACGGGGAAGGTCATGTCGCTGCGGTCCTTCAGGGTAAATTCGGCCTTCTCGGTCATGTCGCCGATGCGCACGGCAAGGCGGACCACGGGGCGACGGTCGAGATCGTCGGCGGAAGCCTGACGGACCCGCACGTGACGCACCAGGGGCGCTTCAATCTGGATCTTGTCGTCCATCTCCTGGTGGCTCAGGAAGAAGCGCACCCAGTTCTTGCCGTTGCGCTCGAAGATGGTGATCTCCTGGGCGCTGATGGAGGAGGTAGTGGCGCCGGTGTCGACCCGGGCCTGGAAGGCGTCGTTGGCGGCGTCAACCCAGATCCACTCCGCTTCACCCACCAGCAGCTTGCCATCGACGGTGTGGCCCTGGCTCGGCGCCGGGCACTTCTCGGTGGGAATGGGCATGGCCTTGGGCGGCTCGGGAGGCAGGGTAGCCAGCTTGCTGTCGACTTTCTTCACGGACTCTTTCATGTTGGTGACATCGGTGTTGAGCTGAACCAGCAGGTGCTGTTGCTGCACATACTGCTTCTGTTGCTGTTCCATGGATGTTTGCAGACGTTGCTCGCTCAACGAGATCTCGTTGCGCAGCTCGGCCAGCGTCAGGGTCGGGGCCGGGGGGGCTTTTTCCATACTGACACACCCGCCGAGACTGAGCAGGGAGAGCAGGGTCATTCCTTTTAATTTGCTTTTCATGTCATTCATTTAACTGTGCTTCCTGGAATTGGGTCAGTGTAACTTCCACAGCCGCCATCGGCTAGTCTTTGGCCTTTCTGGCGATCAGTACGGCACGTTTGGGTGCCGGGTATCCTTCGACCGTGAGTGCAGGATTGTGTGGATCCAGATAGTCACTCAGGGACTCGTTAATCATCCAGTCGGTACGACGCTGTTCGTCGGTGCTGGTCATATTCTCGTCGACGATGCGCACATCGGTGAACCCGCAGCGCTCGACCCAGCGTGTGAGGGCCGCGCTCGAGGGGAGGAACCAGACGTTGCGCATCTTGCCGTAGCGATCGGAGGGCATCAGCACCTGGTTTTCGTCGCCGTCCACCACCAGGGTCTCGAGCACCAGCTCCCCATCGTCTTTGAGCTGGTTGCGCAACTGCTCGATGTGCTCGATGGGAGACTTGCGATGATAGAGCACTCCCATGGAGAAGACGGTGTCAAAGGCCCGCAGCGCCGGCAGCTCCTGGATACCGAGGGGCAGCAGGTGGGCGCGCTGGTCGTTGCCTGCGAAGTGGCGAATGGCTTCGAACTGGCAGAGGAACAGCGGGCTCGGGTCGATGCCGACCGCCAGTTTCGCCCCTTCCCCCACCATGCGCCAGAGGTGGTAGCCGCTGCCGCAGCCCACGTCCAGCACGTAGCGGCCCTGGAGCGGGCTGATGTGGGGCAGCACCCGATCCCACTTCCAGTCGGAGCGCCACTCGGTGTCGATGTGGATGCCGTGCACATGGAAGGGGCCCTTGCGCCAGGGCATGAGCTGGCGCAACAGGCTCTCGGTCTTCTTGCGCTCACCCTCTCCCAGGCTATCGGGGCCGCCGATGGCGACCCGCTCTTTGAGCTCGATCCGGCCGGGGGCCACGACGGGCAGCTTGGCGAGGGCGCGGTTCCAGCGCGGCAGATCCCCGTGCAGGTTGTCGTGCTGCCAGGCGTGCAGCTGGGCGGGCAGGGTATGCAGCCAGTGGCTCAACCGGTTCTTGGCGATCAGTTGATAAAAATGGGCGAAATCGATCATGGCTTAGTTGGTGTCGCTGGCTTTGATGGCAATCATGGAGCCGAAGTTGAAGCACTGGAACCAGAGGTCCAGGTGGGTGAAGCCTGCGTCCCGCAGGCGCGCCTGATGGACCGCCAGGGTGTCGGTGCGCATCACGTTCTCAAGGGCGGTGCGCTTCTGGCTGATTTCCAGCTCGCTGTAGCCGTTGGCCCGCTTGAAGTCGAGGTGCAAGTCGATGAGCAGCTCGTTGACCTGCTCGTCATCGAAGCGGAACTTCTCGCTCAGGATGAGGATGCCGCCGGGGCGCAGGCCGTCAAAGATGCGCGCGATGAGGGCGGCCCGCTTCTCGGGGGCGACGAACTGCAGGGTGAAGTTGAGCACCACCACGGAGGCGTTCTCGATGGGGATGTCGCAGATGTCCGCCTCCACCAGATCCACCGGTACCTCGGACTTGAAGCCCGAGAGGTGAGCGCGGGCCCGCTCGATCATGGGGTGGGAGAGATCCACCGCCGTGATCTGGCAGCCGGGCTGGGTGACGTGGCGGCGCATGGCCTGGGTCGCGGCGCCGAGGGAGCAGCCGAGATCGTAGAGGCGGCTCTGGGGCTGGGCGTAGCGGGCGGCCATCATGCCGATGGCGGAGATGATGTTGCTGTAACCGGGCACCGAGCGCTGGATCATGTCGGGGAAGACGTCGACGACCTGCTCGTCAAAGCAGAAGTCTCCCAGACGGGCGATAGGGGCGGCAAAAATCTGATCGTGCATGCTGACGCAACCTGACAGCCGGTGTGGTGGGCGGCTGTTTTATTCAATTGAATCTTGGGTGGACGGGCATCGAAATGGCGTCGTCACCGGTTGACGAACGGGGTTGCTTGCTCCGGGATCCGTCGGGCTGCCCCTGTTCGCAACGGGCCATGGTCCGGGCCCTCAGGGTGCCGGGCTGGGGTGGGCAACGCATTGCCATGCACCCAGGCCCGGGACCTTACTTGGGGCGCTAGTGTAGAGGAAAGGCGGGCGTTTGTCTTGACGCCAACCCCGGTGGGACCACAAAAAAAGCGGCTTTTTTTGGGGACGGAGAAGGGGCGGGGAGGGGGCCGCTCAAAAGGGCAGCACCCCCTGGCGGGCGCGATCGTTTTCTCCCGGCCAGGGGGCCATCTCCTGGCCGAGCAGGCGGCTGATCTGCCGTGCGAGTTCGGGGGCCCGGGCATTGTCAGCGGTGTGGACAAAGAGGTAGAGATCCTTGCCCTCCTGGAGCCATTGTTTCCAATGTGGCAACCATGGTGGCAAAAATGGGTGATTGTCCTCGATTTGAGGCAAACCAATCAGGCGCACCACCGGGGCACCTCCCGTGGCCAGCAGATGGACCGGCAACCTGGGTTTCTTGCCCTGGGCATCGATCATGGCGGCCGTGGTGGCGGGCACCGAGAAGAGCGGGCGGCTGTCGAGCATGATGCGATTGATGCTCCGCGCCATCAGCATCCGGTTGAGGGCCCGTTCCGCCTCCCCCTTGGCGAAGAAATCGGGGTGGCGCACCTCGAGGGCATAGGTGAAATCCTGGGGCAGCCGCGCGAAGAAGGCATCCAGACGGGCCAGCCCCTCTGGCCCGAAGCGGGCGGGCAGTTGCAGCTTGAGCAGCCCCAGCTTGTCATGCAGGGGGGCCAGCAGGCGGATGAAGGCCGTCACCTGTTTGTCCGCGCTCACCAGATCGCTCTGGTGACTGATCTCCTTGGGAAACTTGAAGCTGAAGCGAAAGTGGTCGGGGACCGCATCAGCCCAGCGCTGCACCGTCTCCGGGGTCGGTGAGGCGTAGAAGGTGGTGTTGCCCTCCACGGAGTTGAACACCCTGGCATAGTCAGCGAGGTGCTCGGCGGGCCTGGCATTCATCCCCAGCAACTGGCCGGGCCAGGCCGGGTGTGACCACTGGGGCAGGCCCAAATAGAGGCTCATGATGGTTCCTGTCGGCAGGTTGGCGCACTTTTGCCCTCCTTTTTGCGCCAGAACAACAAAAAACAGGGTAAAGGGGGCTGCGGGCCATTTTACCCAAATGGAGGTTTTCCTCTATAATGCCAACCCTTTTGTTTGCCACATTGTCGTAATGCGCGCGACCGAGCCCCCGGGTGACGATGATCGCGGCCCGGCAGTGGCCAGACAACGACGCCAGCCGATACCCCGGCGCCCACTCGTCATCCCGGTCGGGAGCGGGGGCCTGCCTGGGGCGGCGGTAAGAATCCGGCTCGGGGAGCCGGATGACCCGAGACAGATTTCAAACCGGGCAAGAAGCAGGATCTGGCCAGCTGTGAGACAGACGGTGCTTGCCAGTCGTGCCCGGCGACCCAGGATGAACCGTCTCTCTACCATTTCGAAGGAAGAAGTCCATGCGCTCTATCTATTGCGGACAGGTCAATGAGGCCCATGCCGGGCAGACCATTACATTGTGCGGTTGGGTCCATCGTCGTCGTGATCTCGGCGGCCTCATCTTTATCGACATGCGCGACCGCGAGGGCATCGTGCAGGTGTTCTTCGATCCGGACAAGCCGGACGCCTTTGCCCTGGCCTCCGAGCTGCGCGGCGAGTTCTGCATCCAGGTGACCGGTGTGGTGCGTACCCGCCCCGACTCCCAGCGCAACAGCGACATGGCCACCGGTGCCATCGAGGTGTTCGCCCACGAGCTCACCATCATCAACCGTGCCGAGCCGCTGCCCCTTGACTTCAACCAGGTCAACAGCGAAGAGGTGAGCCTCAAGTACCGCTACCTGGACCTGCGTCGTCCCGAGATGGCCAAGTACCTGAAGACCCGTGCCAAGGCCAGTGCCTTCGTGCGCCGCTTCATGGACGAGCACGGCTTCCTCGACATCGAGACCCCGATGCTGACCAAGGCGACCCCGGAAGGGGCCCGTGACTATCTGGTGCCGAGCCGCGTGCACAAGGGCAAGTTCTACGCCCTGCCGCAGTCCCCCCAGCTGTTCAAGCAGTTGCTGATGATGTCCGGCTTCGACCGCTACTACCAGATCGTCAAGTGCTTCCGCGACGAAGACCTGCGTGCCGACCGCCAGCCGGAATTCACCCAGATCGACGTGGAGACCTCCTTCATGACCGCGCCCCAGGTGCGTGAAATCATGGAAGAGATGATCCGCAAGCTCTGGCTGCACATCCTGAACGTGGACCTGGGTGACTTCCCCATCATGACCTTCGACGAAGCCATGCGCCGCTTCGGCTCCGACAAGCCGGACCTGCGCCTGCCGATGGAGCTGGTGGACGTGGCAGATCTCTTGACCGAGGTGGAGTTCGCCGTGTTCGCCGGTCCTGCCAAGGATCCGAAAGGCCGTGTGGCGGCCCTGAAGGTACCGGGCGGCGCGGAGCTGTCTCGCAAGCAGATCGACGAGTACACCAAGTTCGTCGGCATCTACGGTGCCAAGGGCCTGGCCTGGATGAAGGTCAACGAAGCAGCCAACGGCCTCGAAGGGGTGCAGTCCCCGGTGGCCAAGTTCCTCTCTGACGCCATCGTGCGCGAGATCCTGGCCCGCACCGGCGCGATGGATGGCGACATCATCTTCTTCGGCGCCGACTCCAAGAAAGTGGTGTGCGATGCCATGGGCGCCCTGCGCCTGAAGGTGGGCCGCGATCTGGGCCTGGTGGAGAACGTCTGGAAGCCCCTGTGGGTCATCGACTTCCCCATGTTCGAAGAAGATGGCGAAGGCGGCCTGGCGGCCATGCACCACCCCTTCACCGCCCCGAGCAACCTGGGCCCGGCCGAGCTGAAAGCGAACCCGGTGGGCGCTTACGCCAACGCCTACGACATGGTGATCAACGGCTACGAAGTGGGTGGCGGCTCTGTCCGTATCCACAACAGCGAGATGCAGTCCACCGTGTTCGACATCCTGGGGATCACCCCGGACGAGCAGCGCCTGAAGTTCGGCTTCCTGCTGGATGCCCTGAAATACGGCACCCCGCCCCACGCTGGCCTGGCCTTCGGTCTGGACCGCCTCAGCATGCTGCTGACCGGCACCGACAACATCCGGGATGTCATCGCCTTCCCGAAAACCACGGCGGCCGCCTGTCTGATGACAGACGCCCCGAGCTTTGCCAACCCGGCCCAACTGGGCGAGCTGGCGATTGCGACCACCGTCAAGGGTGACGAATAAGCCGTTATCGGCAACAAAGGCCGCAGCGATGCGGCCTTTCCCGTTTCCCTCTGGGCGCAACCAGTGTTACTGAAATTTCCAACTATAACGGAGAGTCCCTATGGCAGGTCACAGTAAATGGGCCAACATCAAACACCGCAAGGCGGCGCAAGACGCCAAGCGCGGCAAGATCTTCACCAAGCTGATCCGCGAAATCACCACCTCCGCGCGTCTGGGTGATGCCGATCCTGCCAACAACCCCCGCCTGCGTGCGGCGGTGGCGGCAGCCCTGACCAGCAACATGACCCGCGACACCATCAACCGCGCCATCGCCCGTGGGGCCGGCGGCGGTGACGGCGAGCAGCTCGAGACCATCGTGTACGAAGGGTACGGCCCGGCCGGTTCCGCCGTCATGGTGGAGTGCCTGACCGACAACCGCAACCGTACCGTGGCCGAAGTGCGTCACGCCTTCAGCAAGTGCGGCGGCAACCTGGGGACCGACGGCTCCGTGGCCTATCTGTTCACCAAGAAGGGGGTGCTGACCTTCGTGGGCGCCGATGAAGACGCCCTGATGGACGCCGCGCTGGAAGCCGGTGCCGACGACGTAGTGACCGAAGAAGATGGCACCATCGAGGTCTACACCACTCCGAACGACTTCGGCACCGTGCTGGACGGTCTGGAAGCCGCCGGCTTCAAGCCCGAGAGCGCCGAAGTGACCATGATCCCCTCCACCGAGGCGGAACTGGATGCCGAGACCGCGCCCAAGCTGATGCGCCTCATCGACATGCTGGAAGATCTGGACGACGTGCAGGAGGTGTACCACAACGGCTCCATCTCCGACGAGATCGCCGCGACCCTGTGATCCCCCAGAGCAAAGGGGAGGGCGACCACAACGGTCCTCTTCCCCGGCTCCGACGAGATTGCCGCGACCCTGTGATTGCCTCTCGGGAGCGCTGTGATCCCCCAGGGCAAGGGGAGGGCGACCACAACGGCCCTCTTCCCCGGCTCCGGCGAGATCGCCGGCCGCTCGCGACCCTGTTCAGGTTCGCGAACACACAGGTGCAACACCTTGTTCACCTTCGCAAAAACGGCAGCCCGGGCTGCCGTTTTTTTATGTGCCAGACCGCGCACCTCCCCTTGTGGTTCGATTTCCTCTCTTAATGTTCGCTTAAGTTTGCCGTCCTAGGATGACCCCGTATCTGGACCTCCCTGGCTCTTTTCCTGTTTTTCAGGGCCGAGTGTCGGGATGGTCACCACGAAGCCTGCTGGCAGGTTGTTAGTTCCACTGGTTTGTCGGAGTCTCTCTATGCGTCTCACTCTGGGAGTGATGAAGGTCAATCTGTTGCTGGTGCTGCTGTTTGCACTGGTCTTCAACTGGCCCATTTTCCTGCACTTTTATCGCATTCTCAGCGCCCTTGAACACGTCAAGGCGGGGTTTGTCCTTTCCATTCCCCTGGTACTGGTGGCGGCCCTCAACGCGGTGTTCCTGCCCTTTACCTTCCGTTATCTGCTCAAGCCCTTCTTCGCCTTGCTCATCATGACCGGCTCCCTCGTCAGCTACGCCATGCTCAAGTACGGGGTGATCTTCGACATGGGCATGATGCAGAACATCATCGAGACCAACAGCGGGGAGGCGGGCTCCTACCTCAACGGCTCCGTGGTGCTCTGGTTCCTGCTGACCGGCCTGCTGCCGGTGCTGGTCCTGCTGTGGGTGAAGATTGAGTATCCCCGTCCCTGGTACAAGGGACTGGGTCTGCGCCTCGGTTCCATCGCCCTCTCCTTGCTGTTTCTGGTGGGGGCTGCCGCCCTCTATTACCAGGATTACGCCTCGGTCGGGCGCAACAACAAGTCTCTCGGTAAGGAGATAGTGCCCGCCAACTATGTGCATGGGCTCTACAAGTACGCCCGGGATGTGGTCTTCGCCACTCCCATTCCCTACAAGCAGATCGGCACCGATGCCAGGGTGATCGGCCAGCATCAGAAGCCGACCCTGATGTTCCTGGTGGTGGGGGAGACGGCCCGCAGCCAGAACTACTCCCTCAACGGCTACAAGAAGGAGACCAACGGCTTCACCGAGAAGGAGGCCAATGTCGTCTCGTTCAGGAACGTGCGCTCCTGCGGCACCGCCACGGCGCTCTCCGTGCCCTGCATGTTCTCGAACATGACCCGGCGCGGCTATGACGAGGCCAGGGCCCAGTCCCAGGATGGCTTGCTGGACGTGCTGCAACATGCCGGGATCTCGGTGCTCTGGAAGGAAAACGACGGCGGCTGCAAGGGGGTGTGCAAAAACGTTCCCACCATCGAGATTGAGCCCAAGGCATTCCCCGCATACTGCTCCGGCAATGCCTGTCATGACGAGGTGCTGTTGCAGGGGCTGGATCAGCAGATCGCCGACATGCAGGGCAAGCAGGGCAGCAAGCTGGTGGCCTTCCACCTGATGGGCAGCCACGGTCCGACCTACTATCGCCGCTACCCGGCCGCCGATCGCGTCTTCCTGCCGGACTGCCCGCGCAGCGACATCGAGAACTGCAGCAACGAAGAGCTGGTGAACACCTATGACAACACCATCCGCTACACCGACAAGGTGCTGGCCCAGCTCATCGACAAGCTCAAGAGCCTGGAGAGCCAGTACAACGTGGGGCTGGTCTATCTGTCGGATCACGGTGAATCCCTCGGTGCCATGGGGCTCTATCTGCACGGCACCCCCTACAAGTTCGCACCGGACGATCAGACCCGGGTGCCGCTCCTGACCTGGTTCTCTCCCCAGTTGCAGGCAGACCGTCAGCTCAATCTGGATTGCCTGCAACAGGAGGCAGCCAGCAAGCGCTTCTCCCACGACAACCTGTTCCACTCCATGCTCGGTATCATGGACGTGCAGACCCAGGTCTATGACGGCAAGCTGGATCTCTTCAAGCCGTGCCGGGCGGGGTGAATGGGCCCGAGCGGTTGAGCGGCACGGCAACCTGTTGCCCCGCACCATGCTCGGTATCATGGATGTGCAGACCCAGGTCTATGACGGCAAGCTGGATCTGTTCAAGCCGTGCCGGGCGGGGTGAATGGGCCAGAACGGTTGAGCGGCACGACAACCTGTTGCCCCGCACCATGGATGTGCAGACCCAGGTCTATGACGGCAAGCTGGATCTGTTCAAACCGTGCCGGGCGGGGTGAACCGGCGAAAACAGACCATAAAAAAACGGCAGCCACTGGCTGCCGTTTTCGTGTCCGAAGGGGTGGAGCTTACTTTTGCTCCATGATGATCTGCAGCAGATCCCCTTCCAGCAGGGAGCGCTTGACCAGGGCGAAGCCGCCGATGGTGGGCTGGTTCTGGAAGCGCGCCTTCACGATGGGCAGGCCGCGATGGAAACTTGGCAGAGACTGGTGCTCGACACAGCGGCGGATGGCCGGGATCAGGATCTCTTCGGCGGCGGTGATTTCACCGGCGATGAGCACCTTCTGGGGGTTGAACAGGTTGACCGTGATGGCGATGGCGCGCCCCAGGTGCTCCCCCACGTTCTCGATCACGCTGCGGGCCAGCTCGTCACCGGCCACCGCCGCCTTGCACACCTCCTGAATGGTGATGTGCTTCTCTTGCAGCGAACTCAGGTGACCGCGGCTGATGAGCTCCTTCACCTTGTCGACGATGGCCTCGTTGGAGGCGATGGTCTCGAGGCAGCCGAAGTTGCCGCAGTGGCAGCGCTTGCCAAGGGGTTCGACCTGGATGTGGCCTATTTCGCCGACGTTGCGGTTCTGGCCAAGAAACACCTTGCCTTTGGTGATGATGCCCGAGCCCGTCCCCTGGTGGACACTCACCAGGATGGAGTCCATGCAGTCGCGGGACTCGCCGAAGAAGTGCTCGGCCAGCGCCAGCGAACGGGTGTCGTTGCCCACGTAGCAGGGGAGGTTGAAGTGGTGCTCCAGGAGCTTGGCGAGCCCCAGGTTGCGGATCTGGTAGGTGGGGGTGTAGATGACCATGCCGGATTCCGGGTTGACCAGACCCGGCATGGTCAGCGCGATACTGATGAGGTTGCGGCTGCGATCCTGATTGGCGTCGATGAAGGCGCCAATCTCCCGCAGCAGCATGTCCACAACCGGTTGCTGCTCGATCTCGGTCACCTGGGTGATGTGCTGATCGAGCTCCTTGCCGTCGAGGTCATACAGGGAGAGCTGCAGGTAGCCGCGACCCAGCTTGGCGGACACAAACTGGAAGCGATGCTTGATGGTGGTCAGGGAGATGGCGCGGCGCCCGCCAGTGGAGGCTTGCGGCGAGGTTTCCCTGATGAGGCCGTGCTCGATCAGTTGCCGGGTTATCTTGGTCACGCTGGCCGGGGCCAGCTGACTCAACTCGGCAATTTTGACCCGCGAGATGGGCCCCTGCAGGTCAATGAGGCGATAGACGACCGCACTGTTTACCTGCTTGATAAGATCTACGTTTGCTATTTGTCCGCCAGTCATAGTGTCACTGTGTTGTGTAGTGTCCGTTAACCACGGTCCCGCAGACCGCGAAGGCCTGATCAAAGACGGTGAGGTTGGCAATTTTTCCGACCTGGATACTACCGAGACGCGAGTCCCATCCAATGGCGCGAGCGGGGTAAAGGGTGGCCATTCTCAGTGCTTCGTCGAGCGGCAATCCGACCTGTTTGACCAGATTTTCCACCCCTTCGATCATGGTGAGGGCGGAGCCGCCGAGTGTACCATTCTCATCGACGCACTGACCATCGCGGAAATAGACGGTTGCGCCGCAAAAATCAAATTTCTCAAAGCCTTCCGGTGCGCCCGCCGCCGCGGTGGCATCGGTGACCAGCACCAGCCGCTCCCCCAGCATCCTGTGCGCCAGGCGCACGTTGGCCCAGTGTACGTGGTGGCCGTCGACGATGATGCCCGCATAGACATCCTTGCGATCGTAGATGGCACCGACCACGCCGGGCTCGCGACCATTCAGGGTCGGGGTCATGGCGTTGTAGAGGTGGGTGGCAAAGCGCATGCCGTTGTCAAAGCCCGCCATGGCCTGGTCGTAGTTGGCGGCGGTGTGGCCGGCGGAGACCAGGATGCCGGCCTCCACCAGACGGCGGATGTGCTCGGGCTTGTTGCGCTCCGGCGCCAGGGTGATCTTGGCGATGGCGTCCGCGTTGTCGCAGAAGAAGTCGATCATCTCGTCGGCGGGCTGGCGGATCTGTTCGGCCGGGTGGATCCCTTTGCGCTTGAGGTTGGTATAGGGCCCTTCCAGATGGACGCCAAGCACCTCGTTGGGGTGGGCGGCCATGTAGTCGCGGGTGACGGCAACGGCCTGCTTCATGTCCGCATCCGGGCTGGTGATCAGGGTCGGCAGGAAGCTGGTGGTCCCGGATTTCAGGTTGGCCGCCTGCATGGTGGCCAGGGTGTCCGTGGTGATGTGACCGTTGAACATGACGCCACCGCAGCCGTTGAGCTGGACGTCGATGAAGCCGGCGCTGAGGTTGGCGCCCTGGAGGTCAATCTGCTCGATGCCGGCGGGCAGTTCTGCCTGGCGGGAGATGGCTACAATCTTGTCGCCATCGATGACCACGCCATAACCGGTCAGCACGCAGCTGCCGGTGTAGAGAGTGCAATTAGTCAGAGCGTACATGGGAGCTCCTCAGAGGTGCTTGATATTGTCGGCTTCCAGTTGCTGGAAGTAGCGCACCGTCTTGACCTTCAACTCCATGGTGGAAGGTTCGTCGCACACCACAATCCCTTTCGGATGCAGTTGCAGGGTGGAGATGGTCCACATGTGGTTGACGCTGCCCTCCACGGTGGCCTGCAGGGCCTGGGCCTTGGCGTGACCGACCACCAGGATCAGGATCTCTTCGGCGTCCATCAGGGTGCCGACACCCACGGTCAGAGCCAGCTTGGGCACCTGCTCCATGTCGCCGCCAAAGAAGCGGGAGTTGGCGATGCGGGTGTCTTCGGTCAGGGTCTTGACCCGGGTACGGGAAGCCAGGGAAGAGGCTGGTTCGTTGAAGGCGATGTGGCCGTCATTGCCGACGCCGCCCATGAACAGGTGGATCTTGCCGTAGGACTTGATCTTGTCTTCGTAGCGCTGGCACTCGGCCACCAGATCCTCGGCGTTGCCATTGAGGATGTTGATGTTTTCCGGGCGAATGTCCACGTGATTGAAGAAGTTGTTGTGCATGAAGCTGTGGTAGCTCTCCGGGTGTTCCTTGGGCAGCCCCACGTACTCGTCCATGTTGAAGGTGACCACGTTCTGGAAGCTCACCTCGCCGGCTTTATGCAGCTCAATCAGGCGCTTGTAGGTGTTGAGCGGGGTGCCGCCAGTGGGCAGACCCAGCACGAAGGGGCGCTCGGCAGTGGGTTTGAACGCATTGATGCGGTCAACGATGTAACGGGCAGACCAGAGACCCACCTGGCTGGCAGACTTCAACGGGATCAGGCGCATTCTATATACCTCAGTACGGTTGCCGCACAGGGAGTGACGGCAAGGGACCAGACACGGATTCAAGTTGTTTTATAGCGTAAATAAAGATTGCGAACTAAGCCACATCTATCGGCTACCTTTATCTCTGTTGAGTGATAATGATCACGAAAGCTGGTTTATTAATTTGCGCAGCGAAATAAAACACATAGACTGCCAATCAAGCCTTGATGGCTTATGCGTCGAACGTGATAAGCACTTAATTTCTAGAAAAACACCAACTAAGGAGAGGAACCGTGAACATTCTCGGTTATTTGCAAAAGATCGGCCGTGCCCTGATGGTGCCGGTAGCGGTATTGCCTGCCGCCGCGATCCTGATGGGGATTGGCTACTGGATTGACCCGAACGGTTGGGGTGGCGGAAGCCCTCTGGCTGCGTTTCTGATCAAGGCGGGCGCCGCCATCATCGACAGTATGCCCATTCTGTTCGCCGTCGGCGTCGCTTACGGCATGTCCAAGGATAAAGACGGTTCCGCCGCGCTGGCCGGTCTGGTCGGCTTCCTGGTGGTCACCACCCTGCTGAGCCCGGGCGCCGTGGCCCAGATCAAGGGTATCCCGGCCGACCAGGTGCCGGCAGCCTTTGCCAAGATCAGCAACCAGTTCGTCGGCATCCTGTGTGGTGTCATCGCTGCCGAGCTCTACAACCGCTTCAGCAGCGTGGAGCTGCACAAGGCGCTGGCTTTCTTCTCCGGTCGTCGTCTGGTGCCGATCGTGACCTCCGTGGTGATGATCGTCGTCTCCTTCATCCTGATGGCCGTCTGGCCGGTCATCTACGGTGGCCTGGTGAGCTTCGGTGAATCCATCGTCAGCATGGGCTCCACCGGTGCCGGCATCTATGCCTTCTTCAACCGTCTGCTGATCCCGGTCGGTCTGCACCACGCCCTGAACTCCGTGTTCTGGTTCGACGTGGCCGGCATCAACGACATCCCGAACTTCCTGGGTGGCCAGTCCTCCATCGACGCCGGCAAGGCTGTCGTGGGCGTGACCGGCATGTATCAGGCCGGCTTCTTCCCCATCATGATGTTCGGTCTGCCGGGTGCCGCACTGGCCATCTACCACAGCGCGAAGAAAGAGAACAAAGAGAAAGTTGCGTCCATCATGATCGCTGCCGCCTTTGCCGCCTTCTTCACCGGGGTGACCGAGCCGCTCGAGTTCTCCTTCATGTTCGTGGCGCCGGTACTGTACGTCATCCATGCCCTGCTGACCGGTATCTCCGTGTTCATCGCAGCCTCCATGCACTGGATCGCCGGTTTCGGCTTCAGCGCCGGTCTGGTGGATATGGTGCTCTCCAGCCGCAACCCGCTGGCGACCCAGTGGTACATGCTGCTGGTACAGGGTCTGGTCTTCTTCGGCCTCTACTACGTGGTCTTCCGCGCCGTGATCGCCAAGTTCAACCTGAAAACCCCGGGTCGTGAAGATGACGAAGCCGTGCCGGTACAGGCTCAAACCACCGACCGCACCGAGCTGGCCAAGCAGTATCTGGAAGTGCTGGGTGGTCAGGAGAACCTGGTGACCATCGATGCCTGCATCACCCGTCTGCGTCTGACCCTGAAAGACCGCAGCATCGTTGACGAGCGCAAGCTCAAAGCTCTGGGCGCGGCCGGTGTGGTCAAGCTCGGTGAGCAGAACCTGCAGGTGATTCTGGGCCCATTGGCCGAGATCATCGCCGGTGAGATGAAAGCCCTGCGTTAATCGAGCGACTCGCTCACCTCAAGTCTAAGTCCATTGTTGACATAACTAAGGGCCCCGCCTCGGGGCCCCATATAAAAAAAGCCAAGAAAATCCAACCTTTACTTCAAATGAGAGCAGCAGTTATGAACTTGAAACATTCTCTGTTAGCCATTGCCATGTCTACCGTTTTCGCCGGTCCCGCACTTGCAGCCGATGCTGCCAGGCAAGCGGTGGTCGACGCCCTCGCCAGCAACCTCGTCGTCAAGTACGAAGTCGTCACCAATGACGGTGCCGGCGCCGGTCTTGACTGCCAGGCGCTGGGCTCCGAGTGGGCGAGCTGCGGCGTTGCCAAGCTGCACCTGACCAATACCGGTGCCGACGTCACCTCCAAGGACTGGAGCATCTATGTCTCCTCCATCCGCCGCATCCAGCGGGTGGACAACGACCAGTTCACCATCACCCACCTGACCGGCGACCTCTATCGTTTGACGCCGACCGAGAAGTTCCAGGGCTTTGCCAAGGACGCCACGGTCGAGGTGCCCCTGGTGGTGGAATACTGGGTATTGTTCGAATCTGACATCATGCCGAACTGGTATGTCGCCAGTGAAGGGGCCGAGCCGAAAGTGCTGGCCAGCATGAGCAACATCGACGATGCCAGCACCTACGAGAAGCCGATGCCTGCCGATGGCTGGAAGCGCACCAAGGATGACAACAACATCCTGATGAACAGCGAGACCCGTTTCGCCGCGAACCAGACCAGCACCCTGCTGCCTGCCGGCAAGATTGACGACCGCATCCTGCCAAGCCCCATGAAGCAGGTGGTCAAGGCCGGCCCGCAAATCGACTTCTCCACCATCAAGCTCAATGCCCTTGACCTGCCGAGCGATCGCGCCGAGGCCCTGAAGGCGCAACTGACCAAGCTGGGTGTTACCCTCTCCGACACCGGCTACCCGGTCACCATCAAGCTCGGCAGCAAGCTCAAGCAGGCCGAAGGCTACGACATGACCATCGGCAAGAAGGGCACCGTCATTCAGGGGCACGACGTTGACGGCGCCTTCTGGGGCGCCCAGTCCCTGATCTCTCTGCTGGGGGTTGACGACAAGCTGGTGAGCCAGATGAGCGTCGAGGATGCGCCGCGCTTTGAATACCGTGGCATGCAGACCGACGTGGCCCGTCACTTCAGAAGCCCGGAGACCATGAAGAAGCTGGTTGACCAGATGTCCGCCATGAAGCTCAACGTGCTGCACCTGGGGCTGACCAACGATGAAGGCTGGCGTCTGGAGATCCCGGGCCTGCCGGAGCTGACCGACGTCGGCAGCCAGCGTTGCCACGACGAGTCCGAAACCAAGTGCCTGATGCCGCAGCTTGGCTCCGGTCCGACCAACGACAACCAGGGCTCCGGTTTCTACAGCAAGGCGGACTACATCGACCTGGTACGCTATGCCAAGGCGCGCGGTGTGACCGTGATCCCCGAGATCAACATGCCGGCCCACGCCCGTGCCGCCGTGGTCTCCATGGAGGCGCGCTACAAGCGTCTGATGAGCGAGGGCAAAGAGGCCGAGGCCAACCAGTTCCGTCTGACTGACCCGGCCGATACCTCCAACGTCACCTCGGTGCAGTTCTACGACAAGATGTCCTTCATCAACCCCTGCCAGCCGGGTGCCGCCACCTTCGTGGCCAAGGTGATGGACGAAGTGGCCCAGATGCACCAGGCCGCCGGCCAGCCGCTGACCGCCTGGCACTACGGTGGTGACGAGGCGAAGAACATCATGCAGGGCGGTGGTTACCAGGATCCGGCCGTCACCAAGAAAGAAGATCTGGTGGCCTGGAAGGGCAACGTCGACTCCAGCAAGCAGGACAAGCCGTTCGGCAAGTCCCCCATGTGCCAGAAGATGATCGACGATGGCAAGATCAAGGACGTGGCCGAGCTGCCGGTCTACTTTGCCAAGGAAGTGAGCGAGATGGTCAAGGGCCATGGCTTCTCCACCCTGCAGGCGTGGGAAGATGGCCTGAAGTACGCCACGGATGCCAGCGTATTCGCCACCGACAAGACCCGGGTCAACTTCTGGGAAACCCTCTACTGGGGTGGTTTCAACGAGGCGATGAAGTGGGCGCACAAGGGCTATGACGTGGTGCTCTCCAACCCGGATTACCTCTACTTCGACTTCCCGAACGAGGTACACCCGGCCGAGCGCGGCTACTACTGGGCAACCCGCTTCAACGACACCCGCAAGGTGTTCGCCTTCGCCCCGGAAAACCTGCCGCAGAACGCCGAGACCTCGGTTGACCGCGACGGCAACGCCTTCGTGGCCAAGGGTGACCAGGATCCGGTCAAGTTCAAGGGGATCTCCGGTCAGCAGTGGAGTGAAACCGTGCGCACCGATGCCCAGTACGAGTACATGGTCTATCCGCGTATCTTCTCCGTGGCCGAGCGCGCCTGGCACAAGGCCGGCTTCGAGCTCGATTACGTGAAGGGTCGCGAGTTCTCCGGCACCACCAAGCATGTCAACAAGGCCACCCTGAACAAGGAGTGGAACCAGTTGGCCAACGTGCTGGGCCAGCGCGTGCTGCCCAAACTGGACCAGGCCGGGGTGGAATATCGCCTCTCCGTACCGGGTGCCAAGGTGGTGAACGGTGTGCTGGAAGCGAACGTGGATCTGCCGGGTCTGCCCATCCAGTACAGCCTGGATGGCAAGAGCTGGAGCGCCTACGACGCTGCCGCCAAGCCGACCGTGGATGGCAAGGTCTACCTGCGTACCACCAGCTTCGATGGCAAGCGCACCAGCCGCGTCACCGAGCTGAACTGATAGCTAGCCTTCAATCCATAACGCAAGGTGGGTCGCAAGACCCGCCTTTCCCAAGATCGATGGCCATCGGGTTTGGGAAAGGTTGACTCTGCGTGTGAACCTTTGTTGTGTGTGTTTTGTCTGTTTTTCATCACTTGAGACCCCGCCCCGTGCGGCAATGCTGTTCAGATAAGCACTTTTTTGACTGATTATTCATAAATTGGATTTGAGTTGAGGGGGCAAGGCTGTGTCCAGTCGATCTTCCTCCAGCCTTTATCCAGCGGGGCTTGCAATAGAAAGAGGGAGGCATCATGCCTCCCTCGCTTTTTTGTCCTGATACTACGTGGACTGGAACTCAAATTCTCTTAAGTGAACAGCATTGCGCCCCGTGCGGGGCTTTTTTTGACCAGGATCTCTGCAATTTCTCCCGTTTCGCCGTTTTTGGTGCGCCAATGACCCGAATTGGCCAAATTCAGGTTGAGGCAGGGCGCGTAATGAGGGATCATACCCGGCTTGACGGCGGGGGTATGAGGGTGCCAGCCGGCACAACGTCCGCCAGTGACGCATTTTTGAGGTGAGCCATGAGTCAGGCGAACAGCCCAACTAACTTTATTCGTCAGATCATTGATGAAGATCTGGCCAGCGGTAAGCACAGCAGCGTGCATACCCGTTTCCCGCCGGAGCCGAACGGTTATCTCCATATCGGCCACGCCAAATCCATCTGCCTGAACTTCGGCATCGCCCGCGACTATCAGGGTCAGTGCAACCTGCGTTTCGATGACACCAACCCGGCGAAGGAAGACATCGAGTTCGTGGAGTCCATCAAGCAGGACGTCCAGTGGCTGGGCTTCCAGTGGAGCGGCGAGATCTGCTACTCCTCCGACTATTTCCACAAGCTGCACGGCTACGCCATCGAGCTCATCGAGAAGGGACTGGCCTATGTGGACGAGCTCTCCCCGGAGCAGATGCGCGAATACCGCGGCACCCTGACCGCTCCTGGCAAGAACAGCCCGTTCCGCGATCGCAGCGTGGAAGAGAACCTGGCCCTGTTCGCCAAGATGAAAAACGGTGAGATGGCCGAAGGCTCCGCCTGCCTGCGCGCCAAGATCGACATGGCATCCCCCTTCATGGTGATGCGCGATCCCGTCATCTATCGCATCAAGTTTGCCCACCACCACCAGACCGGTGACGAGTGGTGCATCTACCCGATGTATGACTTCACCCACTGCATCTCGGACGCCCTGGAGGGGATCACCCACTCCCTGTGTACCCTGGAGTTCCAGGACAACCGTCGCCTGTATGACTGGGTGCTGGACAACATCAGCATCGACTGTCACCCCCGTCAGTACGAGTTTTCCCGTCTGAACCTCGAATACACCGTCATGTCCAAGCGCAAGCTGAACCTGCTGGTGACCGAGGGGCACGTGAACGGCTGGGACGATCCGCGCATGCTGACCGTCTCCGGTCTGCGCCGCCGTGGTTACACCCCGGCCTCCATCCGCGAGTTCTGCAAGCGCATCGGTGTGACCAAGCAGGACAACATCGTTGAGATGAGCATGCTGGAAGCCTGCATCCGCGACGATCTCAACGAGAACGCCCCGCGCGCCATGGCCGTGCTGCACCCGGTGAAGGTGGTGATCGAGAACCTGGCGGCGGACGAGGTGCTGACGGCGCCAGCGCACCCGAACAAGCCGGAGATGGGGACCCGTGAGCTGCATTTCTCCCGCGAAATCTTCATCGACGAGGCTGACTTCAAAGAGGAAGCCAACAAGCAGTTCAAGCGGCTGGTGCTGGGCAAGGAAGTGCGCCTGCGCAACGCCTACGTCATCAAGGCCGAGCGGGTCGAGAAGGATGCGGACGGCAAGGTCACCTGCATCTACTGCTCTTACGACCCCGAGACCCTGGGCAAGGATCCGGCGGACGGTCGCAAGGTGAAAGGGGTGATCCACTGGGTCAGCGCCACTCACTCCCTGCCGGCCGAAGTGCGTCTCTATGACCGTCTGTTCAAGGTGCCGAACCCGGGCGCCGAGGATGACTTCGAAGCGGCCCTGAATCCGGAATCCCTGGTGATCATCGAAGGGGCCCGGGTGGAGGCTTCCCTGAAGGATGCCAAGCCGGAGTTTGCCTACCAGTTCGAGCGTGAAGGTTACTTCTGCGCCGACAACAAGCTCTCCAGCGCCGAGCACCTGGTGTTCAACCGCACCGTGGCCCTGCGTGACGTCTGGGGCAAGGCCGAGGCCTGATAGAAGAGGGCAGGGGAGACCCTGCCGCTTCTGGTCCGGATTGCGGACACAAAAAAGCCAGCATCATGCTGGCTTTTTTATTGCGCCGACCCGGCCGAATCAATCGTCGTGCTTGCAGTCACCGTTGGCGCAGTGGCCATACAGGTAAAGGCTGTGGTTGGTCAGGCGGATGTTGTGCGCCTTGGCGATGTCGCGCTGGCGCTGTTCGATCACCTCGTCGGAGAACTCGATCACCTTGCCGCAGTCGAGGCAGACCAGGTGGTCGTGGTGCTCCTGGGTGGCGAGCTCGAACACCGACTTGCCCCCTTCGAAATGGTGACGGGTGACGATACCGGCATCATCAAACTGGTTGAGAACGCGATAAACGGTAGCGAGACCAATCTCCTCGCCCTGATCGATCAGCCGTTTGTACAGATCTTCCGCACTGGTGTGCTGGCAGTCCGGCTGTTGCAGGATTTCCAGGATCTTGACACGGGGCAAGGTGATCTTGAGCCCGGCCTTTTTTAACGCTTGGTTGTTGTCTGCCATTTCTATTTATTCGCATTCTCGAAGGTGTGGTTATTCTGATTGACTGCCGCTGTAATGGCAACCACGAACTCGCTTGGCCTGTCATTATAGGTCGTAGCCAAGTTAAAAATAAACCCAGCAATTCAAGGGCTTTAGATCATCAAGCCCGTCATGGGAATATTCAGGCCCGCTTGCTCGACCAGAGAATGTTGATACTATGTGACTTCTTTATAGTCTGGTCGGATGAGATCCATGGATTGGCTTTTCGGCAATGCCGCCTGGGTGCGCTGCGCCCTCAACGCCTGGCCCCCCTTCTGGGGCGCAGGCATCAAGATAGAAACCCTGAGCCCCGATTTCCGCTTCTGCCGGGTGACGCTCAAGTCCCGCTGGTGGAACAAGAATGCCAACCGGACCCAGTTCGGCGGCAGCATGTTCGCCATGACGGATCCCATCTACCCGTTGATGCTGATGGGCTATTTCAAGAACCGCTACTACGTGTGGGACAAGGCGGGCAGCATCAATTTCATCAAGCCTGGCAAGGGCAAACTGGTGGCGGAGTTCACCCTGAGCGACGCCAAGCTGGCATCGATCGTGGCGGCGACCGAGGGGGGAGAGAAGCACTTTCCCGAGTTCGAGGTGCAGGTGCAGGATGGTCAGGGCGAGCTGGTGGCCCAGGTGAAGCGCACCCTCTATGTCAGATCCAAGCCTCAGCACAGGGGTGGCTGAATGCCTGCTGCAGATGCAACAAGGGCCCCGTCGGGGCCCTTGTTGCATGAAGAGGGAGGGAGATCAGATCACTCCAGCTCGCCCAGGCACATCTCTTCGTGCAGCTGTTTGCACCAGCCCTTGACACGCTCGGCTGTCAGTTCGGGTTGGCGATCTTCGTCGATGCCCAGGCCCACGAAGTGTTTGTCATCCACGAGCGCCTTGGAGGCTTCGAACTCGTAGCTGGCGGTCGGCCAGTGGCCGATGATGATGGCGCCCTTGGCTTCGACGATGTCACGCAGGGTGCCCATGGCGTCGAGGAAGTACTCGGCATAGTCTTCCTGATCGCCGCATCCGAAGATGGCCACCAGCTTGTTGTTGAAGTCGATCTCTTCGAGTTCGGGGAAGAAGTCGTCCCAATCGGCCTGGGCTTCGCCGTAGTACCAAGTCGGGATGCCGAACATCAGCAGATCGAAGCTGTCGATATCGGCCTTGCTGCTCTTGGCAATGTCACGGACTTCAATCAGTTGTTTGCCCAGTTCTTTCTGGATCATCTTGGCGACAGCTTCGGTATTACCGGTATCGCTGCCGAAAAACAGACCTACACTAGCCATAGTGTTTCGTTACCCGTATCTGGTGTTGATGCTTGACGGTTCAGATTGCGATGCCTGCTGCATGAGCAGACTCGATCTGTTGCTTCAGGATAGATTGGATCAGCTCGGCTCGGCTGACGTTCTGTTGCAGCGCAAGTTGGTTCAGGCGCTCCAGCAACTCGGCTTCCACCTTTAACTCGACCCGTTTCAGCCCGTTCTCACGATCGCGCTTGAGCTGGTTGCGCTTGTTGATCTTGAGCTGGGTCTCGCGGGGGAGTGGATTGGTCTTTGGCCTGCCGGGGCGCTTCTCAGTTGCGAACAGATCCAGTGTTGTTCGATCAGTTTGCTGTTTGGCCATACATCACAGATGAAAAGTAGTTAGCCGATCCCTGAGCCTTCCCAGCCCATTTCGATCAGCCCCTTGGCGACAAAACCCGCGCAACCCAGAAACAGCACCAGCCAGACGATGAAGCGGCCGAAGCGGGGCACATTGCCCCGTTTGAGCACGTCCTGAATGGCCAGACCAATCAGCAGGAAGATGGCCACGAAGAACAGTTTCAGGCCCAGACTCTCGATGAGATCGATGTGTTCACTCAGCATGGATTGCGCGCACTCCTTAAGACGGGCGCACTATATCACAAAGGATTTGAAACTGTTAACCGCCTGTCGACAGGAAATCCACAACCAGTTTGTTGAACAAAACCGGCTTTTCCGCGTGCAACCAGTGGCCGGTGCCGGCGATGACGCGGGCCCTGGCGGCCGGGAACTGGGCCATCGCGGCCCCGGTGTATTCGGGCAGCATATAGTCGGAGTCGCCCCCCTTGATGAAGAGTGTCGCGCCTTCGAAGCGGCGTTCATCGTCGGGCCAGCCCATGATGTTGGCGTAGTTGCGCTCAAGGGCCGGCACGTTGAAACGCCACCCCCATCCAGACTCCCCTTTGGCGAAGGATTTGAGCAGGAACTGGCGCACCCCGGCGATCTCGATGTGCTCGGCCAGCATGGCTTCCGCCTCGCTGCGGCTCTGGGGGGGCGTGGCCAGCGTGGCATTGAGCCCGGCAAACACGTTCTTGTGGCGGGCGTGGGGATAGGCCACCGGGGCGATGTCCGCCACCACCAGCTTGCTGACCCTGTGAGGGGCCTGCTTGGCGACCTGCATGGCGACCTTGCCCCCCATGGAGTGGCCCACCAGGGCCACCTGCTCAAGTCCAAGATGGTCCAGCAGGGCCAGGATGTCCGCCGCCTGGGCCGGGTAGCTCATCTCGTCCGAGTGAAAGGAGGCGCCGTGATTGCGCAGATCGACGCTGATGACCCGGTATTGTTCGCAGAGGGGGCGCGCCAGCAGGCCGAGGTTGTCCAGGCTGCCAAAGAGGCCATGGATCAGCACGACAGTCGGGCCTTCGCCCTGATCCTTGAAGTTCAATCGTGGGTATTGTTGCAAAATGACACCTTATCGGTCGTGGGCTCTATCGCCATAATTTTTAACACACTGAAAGAAAAGGATTTCATTCCTGGTGGGGGATTTTTTTGTGGTTTTTTTTCAAAAATATCGCCCCGGGATCGGCTATCAGTGCGGGGGATCACACACTTGGCCCGTCATTATGCCGTATTCTCAAGGAGATTCATGCACATCTGTCCGCCCCTTGCTTGGGCTGCCGGGTCTGCCTATGTATAATCGCCGCATCCGAATTTCGACGAGTCCAGCGCATCCCTATGAAAACCATCGAGCTTGATGACGATCTCTACTTCTTTATCGCGAGCCAGACCCGGCACATCGGCGAGAGTGCGTCCGATATCCTGCGTCGCCTGCTGGAGCAACCCGCCCAGGCCGGCACGGCAACCGTGGCGGCCGCGCCTGCGATGCAACCGCAACCCGTGGCAGATGCCCTGGGGCTGGAGGCGTTGCTGGACTCCGGCGAGCTTCAGAAAGAAGAGAAGTCCATCAACCGCTTCATGCTGGTATTGAGCACCCTCTATCGGGACAACCCGGAAGGCTTCACCCAGGCGACCGAGATAAAAGGGCGCAAGCGCGTCTACTTCTCCCGTGACCCGGAAGCGCTGCGTGCCAGTGGCAGCACCACCAAGCCCAAGCCGGTACCGGAGACCCCGTTCTGGGTGATCACCAATACCAATACCAGCCGCAAGCAGAACATGGTGGCCCAGCTCATGAACAGCATGGGTTATGACGAGGATCTGACGGCTCGGGTGTGCGGCGCCGTTTAACCCATCAATGACTTCAGGCCTTGCCGGGCAAGGCTCAGCTCAAGGAAAACGCCATGGCACAGCATTCCCACGCCGGTCAGCCGGCTCGTCTTTGCGATCTGACCAACATTCCCCGTCTGGTCAGCGCCTACTACCTCAACAAGCCGGACATGAGCCGCCCTGAGCAGCGGGTCGCCTTCGGCACCTCCGGTCACCGCGGCAGCGCCCTGCACAGCGCCTTCACCGAATCCCACATTCTGGCGGTGACCCAGGCGCTGGTGGAGTACCGCCAGCAGGCCGGTATCACGGGGCCGCTGTTCGTCGGCATGGATACCCATGCCCTGTCCGAATCCGCCTTTGCCAGCGCGGTGGAAGTGCTGGCGGCCAACGGTGTCGAGACCCGCATTCAGGCTGGCCTCGGCTTCACGCCGACCCCGGTCATCTCCCATGCCATCCTGCGCCACAACGCAGGCAAACCCGTGGCCCAGGCGGACGGCGTGGTGATCACCCCGTCCCACAACCCGCCGGAAGATGGTGGCTTCAAATACAACCCGCCCCACGGCGGTCCTGCCGAAGGCGAGATCACCAAGTGGGTGGAGGATCGCGCCAACGCGATCCTGGAAGCGGGCCTGGCCGGCGTGAAGCGGATGCCGTTTGCCGAGGCCCTCAAGAGCCCGTTCGTGGTGGAACACGACTATGTCACCCCTTATGTGGATGATCTCGAAAACGTGCTGGATCTGGCCGCCATCAAGCAGGCTGGCATCAAGATCGGCGTGGATCCGCTGGGTGGCTCCGGCGTCGCCTACTGGGACGTCATCGCCAGGCGCTACGGTCTGGACATCGAGGTGGTGAACTACAAGGTCGATCCGACCTTCTCCTTCATGACCCTGGACAAAGACGGCAAGATCCGGATGGACTGTTCCAGCCCGTTCGCCATGGCGAGCCTGATTGCCCTGAAAGACAAGTTCGACATCGCCCTTGGCAATGACCCTGACTACGACCGTCACGGCATCGTCACCAAGGCGGGCCTGATGAATCCGAACCACTATCTGGCGGTGGCGATCCAGTATCTGTTCACCCACAGAACCGGCTGGCCCAAGGGGGCGGCCGTCGGCAAGACGCTGGTCTCCTCTTCCATGATCGACCGGGTGGCCGGCGAGATCGGTCGCACCCTCAAAGAGGTGCCGGTCGGCTTCAAGTGGTTCGTGGACGGTCTCTACAGCGGCGAGTTCGGCTTTGGCGGCGAGGAGAGCGCGGGTGCCTCCTTCCTGCGCAAGGACGGTACCGTCTGGACCACCGACAAGGATGGCTTCATCCTGGCGCTGCTGGCGGCCGAGATCCTGGCGGTGACCGGCAAGGATCCCCAGGCCCACTACGATGCGCTCGAAGCCAGATTCGGCCGCTCCAGCTACCGCCGCATCGATGCCCCGGCCAACAGCGCCCAGAAGGCGGTGCTCTCCAAGCTGGATCCGGCCCTGGTGGAAGCCTCCACCCTGGCTGGCGAGCCCATCCTCGCCAAGCTGACCAAGGCGCCGGGCAACGATGCCGCCATCGGCGGCCTGAAAGTGGTGACCGAGAACGGCTGGTTCGCGGCGCGCCCCTCCGGTACCGAGTCCATCTACAAGATCTACATGGAGAGTTTCAAGGGGGAGGCGCACCTGGACCTCATCCAGCAGGAAGCCCAGCAGATTGTCTCCGCCGCCCTGGCCAAGGCCGGCGTCTGACCCTTACGGCAACAACCCATGTGAAAGAGGAGCCCTGGTGGCTCCTCTTCTTTTTGTGTCGGGTTGACTGCGGATCAGCCGTTGTCGACGCTGCCGGTGGCGGCCTTGCGGTTCTGCCAGCGCTTGAGGAAGGAGCGGGCCGGCAGCTTCATCAG
Organism: Aeromonas sp. PrichA-15; assembly: GCF_017939245.1. NCBI lineage: Bacteria > Pseudomonadati > Pseudomonadota > Gammaproteobacteria > Aeromonadales > Aeromonadaceae > Aeromonas > Aeromonas sp. PrichA-15. Next base: position 62,926 of record NZ_JAGKRH010000001.1, read on the forward strand.
GAAGAGAGAGAGCAGGATGATGCCGATGCCGAGCCACTGACGGCCATCCAGGGTTTCTCCCACCATCAGCACACCGCAGGAGACCGCCACCATGGGGTTGGTGAGGGCCAGCATCCCCATCACCTCCGGGCCATGGCGTTTGAGTCCCCAGAGCCAGGCCCAGTAGGCCAGAGCCGTATTGAGGATCACCAGCCAGATAAGCCCGGGAGTGGCGTCAGCCCGGGGCAGGGGCATGGGGCCGGTCAGCCACCAGGCCAGCGGGATCAGCATCAGGCCGCCCAGCAGCAGCTGCCAGGCGGTCAGGGCCAGCAGATCGTCCACCGGCCAGCGTTGCATCCAGCGGCTCGACTGGCCGATGAGCAGGGTGGCGAGCAGGGCGCACGCCACGCCGACGGGATCCAGATTGGCAGAGGGATTGAGCAGCAAGAGCACCCCGACGAGCCCCATCACCCCCAGCAACAGCCACTTGATCGTCGGTCTGACACCGTCTTGCAGCCAGGCCAGCCCCATCAGGATGAGGGGCAGCGTCGCTCCCAACGTACCCGCCACGGCGCCGGGCAGGCGAAACGCCGCCACGAACAGCAGGGCGAAGAAGGCGGTGATGTTGCAAAACGCCAGCAGGAACTGCCTGCTCCAGACGAGAGGCGGCCTGCGGGGATGGAGCAACAGCAGCAGCACCCCGGCGGGGAGGGCGCGCCACACGGCCACCCAGTAGGGGGAGTAGTCGGTCAGGTAGAGACTGACGACGGCATAGGTGCTGCCCCAGAGCAGGGGGGCGAGCAGGGCGATCAGCAGTGGCATGGTTATCTCGCAACAAAGTATCTTCAAGTAAAGATACATTAGTCGCGAGTTGGTTTATTATCAAGTATCTTCATATAAAGATAATGGAGCCCCAATGGAGAGTGATCATGTAGATCAGCTGCTGGCCCAGTGGGCCCGGCAGCGCCCGGACCTCGACTGCACCCCCATGGGGGTGCTGGGGCGGGTGGCGCGCATGGCGGCGATCGCCGGGCGCGAAGTGAACGAGACCCTCAAGGAGTGCGGTCTGCTGGGGTCTGATTTCGATATCCTGGCGACCCTGCGTCGGGCCGGCGAGTCGCTGACCCCGACCGCGCTCTACCAGTCCGCCATGCTGAGTTCAGGGGCCATGACGGCCCGGCTCGACAAGCTGGAGCAGCGTGGCCTGATAAGACGTGAAGCCTCCCCCGATGACAGGCGCAGCCTGCTGGTCTGCCTGACGGAGCCGGGGCGGGAGCTGGTTGACCATGCGGTGGAGCAGCACGTGGCGAACGAGCGTCGCCTGCTGGCCCCATTGAGCCTGGCCGAACAGGAGCAGCTGGCGGCCCTGCTCAAGCGCTGGTTGCTGGAAAACGAATAGCAAAACGGGCCCATCGGGCCCGTTTTCGTTGGCATTGAGGCTGGCTCAGTAGCCGCCTCTGGCATCCCTGACGGCAAGGCCAAGCTGCCATACCGCCATGGCGTAGTGGGTGCTGTGGTTGTAGCGGGTGATGGCGTAGAAGTTCGGCAAGCCGTACCAGTACTGGTAACCGGTGCCGACATCCAGACGCAGCAGGCTCGCCTCCTTGTGATTGCCAAGGGAGCCGGTGGGAGCCAGCCCGGCACCGCGCAGGGTGGCCACCGGGTAGCGGGTCTGGAAGCCGTGCTCATAGCCCGGCAGCTGTCCCTGGCCGCGTACTGCCACCGGCTGCCCTTTCTCCCAGCCGTGGGCCTTGAAGTAGTTGGCCACGCTGCCGATGGCATCCACCGGATCCCACAGGTTGGTGTGGCCGTTGCCGTTGAAGTCCACCGCGTAGTTGCGAAAACTCGACGGCATGAACTGGCCGTAGCCCATGGCCCCGGCATAGGAGCCCTTGGGTTCGGTGGGGTCCATCCCCTCATCCCGGGTCATCACCAGGAAGGCTTCCAGCTCGCCGGTGAAGAAGTCGGCGCGGCGCGGGTAGTCAAATGCCAGGGTCGCCAGGGCGTCGAGAATGCGCGTCTTGCCCATCACCCGACCCCAGCGGGTCTCCACCCCGATGATGCCGACGATGATCTCGGGTGGCACCCCGTAGATCTGCTGCGCCCGGTTGAGTTCACTCTCGTATTCACGCCAGAAGTTGACGCCGTTCTGTACGTTGTCCGGGGTGATGAACTTGGCGCGGTAGCGGTTCCAGGCGCCGGTCGGGCCGGTGGGCGGTCTGGTGGTGGGGGCCTGGGCGTCCATCAGCTTGATGATCCAGTCATAACGCTCGGCCTGGGCCAGTACCCGGTGCAGCTCGGCGCCGTCGAAGCCGTGCTTTTGCACCATCCGCTGCACGAAGTTGTCCACGTTGGAACGATTGGCGAAGTCCCCCTTGCTGACCCCGGGCTGGCTCACCTGCCCGTAGAAGGGTTTGCTCGGCGGCGTCTGGTTGATGAAGGCGCTGTTGGGTTGGGGTTTGACCACGGGCTTGGGCGCCGGCGTGCTGCTGCAGCCGTAGATCAGGGGAAACAGGGAGAGGACACAGACAAGGCGACGCATAGGGTTCTCGTGAGCCTGAAAAAGAGTGCCGTCATGGTAAAACATTGGCGTGCAGGCGCAAGTGCTCCGTGCCGGCGCGCCCTCCGGGATCCCGTCAGCGCAGGGTGTGGTAGCCGCTCCAGATCCGGGTCAGGGTCGTGATGGCACAGAGCAGGGCGAAACCGTAGGCCAGTGGCACGAAGGCGGCGGGCCAGAGGCACATGAGCACGAAGAGGGCGATGGTTTCGCTCCCCTCGGTGAGCCCGCCCAGATAGTAGAGGGATTTGTGGTGGTAGACGGGGCTCTCGATGCCCCGTTTGCCGGCCATGATGGCAAAGGCCAGAAAGCTCGATCCCGTGCCCATGAAGGCGAACAGCAGGGTGGCGGCGGCCAGGGCGTTGGCCGGGTCGGCGAGGGCAAAGCCCAGCACCACGGCGGCGTAGAAGATGAAATCCAGCGTGATGTCGAGAAACCCGCCGCAGTCGGTGATGCCCGTTTCCCGCGCCACGGCGCCATCCAGCCCGTCCAGCAGCCGGTTGAGCAGAATCGCCGCCAACGCCCACTGATAGCAGCCAAAGGCCAGCAGCGGCAGCGCCAGCATGCCGATGAGAAAGCCGGCGAGGCTCACCTGGTTGGCGCTCACCCCGGCCCGGCACAGGGGGCGGGCGAGCGCGGCGAGGGGGCGGCGGATAACCGGGATCAGGTGGCGATCAAACAAGGTGGTGCTCCTCTTCTGGGCTGGCTGGGGGGATCAGTTGCAAGATGGTGCCCGGCGCATCCTCTTCGTCGTGGGTCACCAGCAGGGCGGGGATGGCCTGCGTGCGCAGGCGCTCGAACACCAGGGTTCTGAATGCCGCCCGCAGCGGCTTGTCGAGGCGGGAGAAGGGTTCGTCCAGCAGCAATGCCCTGGGCTCGGCCAGCAGGGCTCGCAGCAGGCTGACGCGGGCTTTCTGGCCGCCGGAGAGCGCCCCTGGCAGCTTGTCCGCCTGAGCCTCCAGCCCGACCTCGGCCAGCGCCTCGCGGGCCCGGGTCTGCCTTGCCGCCATCCCCTTGAGATGCGCCGGCATGCCGAACATCAGATTTTCGGCCACCGTCAGGTGGGCAAACAGCAGGTCATCCTGAAACAGGATGCCGACCCCCCTCTCCTGGGGGGGCAGCGGGGTGAGGCGATGTGCGCCGAGCAGGATGTCCCCGGTCAGCCGGATGGGGCCCCCGGGTGGCAGCACTCCCGCCAGGGCCGCCAGCAGGGAGCTCTTGCCACAGCCGCTCGGTCCCATCAGGGTGAGTACCTCGCCCGGGGCCACCCTGAGGGGGGGGAGCGTCAGCAGGGGGGCACCGTCGAGGAAGAGGGTGAGTGCGGAGGTGTGCAGCATCGGGTCAGGACCTCAGGGCGGGGTTGATGCGCCGCGGCAGCCAGAGCGCCAGGGCATAGATGAAAAGGGGCAGCAGGAGTTGCAGCAGGCCGTAGAGCCCCGCCAGCCGCCGGTTGAGGCCGCTGCCGATGGCCACCGCCTCCGTGGTGATGGTGACGACCCGCCCGCCCCCGAACAGCAGGGTCGGCAGGTATTGGGCCAGGCTCACCGCCGCCCCGACACCGAAGGCGAACAACAGGGGACGGGCGAGCAGGGGACCCTTGACTCGCCACCAGGCCCCCCAGGTGCTGGCCCCGAGCGTGAGGGCCACCCGGGTGAGGCGCTCGTCGAACTGGCGATAGGGGCCGTGCAGGCAGAGATAGACGTATGGAAAGACGAAGATCAACTGGCTCCAGAGTACCCAGCCTGGGCCTATGCCAGTGAATCCCAGCCCGTCGGTCTGAAGGCGCAATCCAAACAGCAGGCTGGCCTGGGGCAGCAGCAGAGGCAGGCAGACAAGCCAGAGGGTGCGTGTGGCGCGGTGCGCAGGCAACGCCTCGAGGCAGAGCACCGCCAGCAGCAGGGAGAGCGCGGCGCAGAGCAGGGCCAGCCACAGACTCTGCCACAGCAGCGGGCCCAGGCTCGGCAGCAGAGCCAGCCAGTGGTGGCTGCTCCATTCGCTCGGCCAGAGGGTGGGAAAGGACCAGCGCCGGGTCAGGGACCAGAGCAGCAGGGCGGCGAGCACCAGCAGATTGGTCAGGAGCAGCCCCCACACGCCGATGCGGGCAATGAGTGCGGGCCAGGGCGAGGCGGGGGCGCGTCGCCCATCCAGCCAGCGTGCCTTGCCGAGGGTGAGGTGGGCCCGCTCCAGCAGCCTGAGGGCGCCAAGCAGCAGCAGGTTGAGGGCGAGCAGCAAGAGGGCGCCGCTGGCACTGGCGCCGCGCCAGGCGGGGTCGGCATCCTGATACCAGAGCCAGAGTCGCACCGCCAGGGGCGGCGGGGCATCCGGCCCCAGCAGCAGGGCGAGATCCACCACCGCCAAACCATAGGCGGCCACCGCGTAGAGGGGCAGTCGCAGGGCGGGCCAGAGGGCGGGCAGCAGCAGGCGCCACCAGATCCGGGGGGCACTGAAGCCGAGGCTGGCCCCCAGCCACTGCTGGCGCGCCACCTTGGCGGGATCCAGTGCCGCCAGCGCCATCAGCAGCAGGAAGGGAGTCTCCTTGAGGATGAGCACCACGATGAGGCCAAGCCCCCAGGGATCCTTGAGGGTTTGCCAGTCCGGGGGCAGATGGGTGAGGTCAAGCAGGGGGGCGACGAGGCGCAGCAGCCAGCCGGAGGGAGCGATCAGAAAGGCGATGCCGATGGCAAAGGCGACGTGGGGAAGCGCCAGCAGGGGGGAGAGCAGGCGGCGCAGCCAGCGCATCCAGGGACGCCCGTCCCCCTGGGCGAGAAGCAGGGCGGTGGCGCCGAGGGCCCCCAGGGTGGAGGTGCCCGCTACCCAGAGGCTCAACCCTGCGGAGTGCCAGAGTCCGGGCTGGGGGAGCAAGAGGGATAGATTGGCGGGGGCGAGCCCCTCGATGACCAGCCACAGCAGGCCCCCGGCGAGCGGGATCCCCAGCAGCAGGGCTCCCAGCATCAAAAAGGGCAAAAGGAGGAGAAGAGGGGCGCGCGCCTGCATGATGGATCAGTGGCCGTAGCGCTCGGCCCAGGCCGCTTCCAGCCGGGTCTGCCAGCTGGGGTGGGGCTCTGCCACCCCCTTGAAGCGCAATGCCGGACGGGTCTGGCCTGGCAGCGCCTCCTGGCGCAGCACGCTGGGATCCCCCCAGAAGGCGGGGTCGCTCTTGCGTGCCTGGGCGGCGGGGCTCAGCAGGAAGTTGACCACCACCTTGGCCCCGGCCCGGGCGGAGGCATTGAAGGGGATGGCGAGGAAATGGCTGTTGGTGAGCGCCCCTTTTTCCATGGCGATGGCATGGACGGTGGGGGGCAGGGTGCCGTTTTGCACCGAACTCTGGGCTTCCCCCGGGTTGAAGCTGATAGCCATGGCCAGCTCGCCGTCATCGAGCAACTGCCTGGTCTCGGCGGCGCCGGTGGGGAAGAGCCTGCCCTTTCGCCAGAGCGCGGGGTGAAGCTGGTCGAGCCAGGCCCAGAGAGGGGCGGTGACGCGGAGGAAGTCGGCATCGGTCGCCTCCCGATAGAGGGGCACCGGATCCGGTGTCAGCTCCAGCAGGATCTGCTTGAGAAAGCTAGAGCCGTGAAACTGGGGAGGCTTGGGGTAGGTGAAGCGGCCGGGGTGAGCCTTGGTCCAGGCAAGCAGGGCGGCCGCCGAGGTGGGAGGAACGTCTACCTGGTCGCCATCCACCATCAGATTGAGCTGGCCTATGCCCCAGGGGGCCTCCAGCCCCTCGACCGGCACGGTGAAGTCCTCACTCACCGGCAGGGCGGTGTCCACCAGGGCCATGTTGGGCAGCTCGTCGGTAAAGGGGGCCCCCAGCAGCCCCTGCTCCTTGAGCGCCTTGAAGTTCTCGCCGTTGACCCAGAGCAGGTCGATGGGGCCGTTCGACGTCTTGCCAGCCTGCTTGCCGGCCAGCAACTGGCTCACGCTCTGGGCGATGTCATCCACCTTCACCTGCACCAGCTCGACCTGGTACTGGCGAGCGATCTCCTGCCCCGCCCACACCAGATAGGCGTTGATCTCGGGGCTGCCCCCCCAGGCGTTGAAGTAGACGGTCTGCCCCCTGGCGGCCAGCAGGGTCTGCTGCCACGACGCGTCATTGGCGTGGAGCGGGGAGGCAAGCAGCAGGGGGACTGCGGCCATCAGGGGACGGAGCAGGGCGCGAAGTCGGGTCGTGAACATGATGGTTGCCTCGTCAGAGTCAGGCGCCGCGGCGCCAGCGGTGATAACGGGCCAGCAGCGCCAGCAGGCGCCCGGGCTGGCGGGCACGGCGCCAGGCGCCAGCCACGTACTTGTTCCCCTCCATCAGGGTGGGGTAGGGGTGAACGGTGGCGAGGATCTTGCCAAGTCCCAGGCGGTGGCGCATGGCGAGGGCAAACTCGGCGATCCGCTCGCCGGCGTGAGCACCCACTATGGTGGCCCCGAGTATCCTGTCACGGCCCGGCACCGTCAGCACCTCGACGAAGCCCCCTGACTCGCCGTCGGCGATGGCTCTGTCCAGCTCGGCCATCTCGAAGCGGGTCGACTCGAAGGGGATGCCTCGGGCCCGAGCCTCTTTCTGGTTGAGGCCGACCCTGGCTATCTCCGGACTGGTATAGGTGGCTGCCGGCATGACCCTGTAGTCTGCCCGAAAGCGCCTGAACTGGCCAAAGAGGGCGTTGATGGCGGCATACCAGGCCTGATGGGCGGCAAAATGGGTGAACTGGTAGGGGCCGGCAACGTCCCCCACCGCCAGGATGCTGGGGTAGTTGGTGGCGAGGAAGCCGTCGATGGCCAGGGTGCCGCCGGGGGCCAGTTCAACCCCCAGCGCCTCCAGCCCGAAACCGCTCACGTTGGCCTCCCGGCCAAGGGCCAGCAGCAGCTGGTCCCCCTCAACCACCAGCGTCTCGTCCCCCCGGCGCAGGTGCAGCCGGATGGGCAGGTTGGTGCCTTTACCGTCCATATACCCGGCCGAGGTAGCCTGCCAGCCGAGGTGCAGGGTGACGCCGTCGTGCTCCAGCTGCGCGGCCAGGGCCCCGGCGACGTCCCTATCTTCCCGGGGCAGCAGCTGAGGGCCTTGCTCCACCAGGGTGACGGGGATATCGAGCAGGGCCAGGCTCTGGGCCAGCTCGCAGCCGATGGGGCCCCCTCCCAGCACCAGCAGATGGCGGGGGGGCTCACGCAGTCGCTGCCAGAGGGTGTCGGAGGTGAGGTAGGGAACCCTGTCCAGCCCCGGCAGTGCGGGCACCCGGGGGCGGGCGCCGGTGGCGATCACGATATGACGGCTGGTCAGGCGCTTGCCGTTGACCTCCACCTCCCAGGGGGAGGTGATTCGCGCCCGCCCCTGGATGCACTCCACCCCAAGTCCTTCATAGCGCGCCACCGAGTCGTGGGGTTCGACCTCCTCGATGACCCGGGCGACCCGCGCCATCACGGCGGCGAAGTCGGCGCGGCTCTGGCTCGGGGTAAAACCAAGCTCTGTGGCCTTGCGCTGTTCAAAGGCGAAGCGGGCGCTTCGGATCAGCGCCTTGGAGGGGACGCAGCCGGTATGGAGGCAATCCCCCCCCATCCTGTGCTGCTCGATGAGGGCCACTCTGGCTTTCACCGCGGCGGCGATGTAGCTGGTGACCAGACCTCCGGCGCCGGCGCCTATCACCAGCAGGTTGTAGTCAAAGCGCGCAGGCTTGCGGTAGGGGGCGTGCAACCGGTAGAGGGCGAGACGGCGCTGCAAGGCACGCATCAGCCAGGGCATCAGGCCGAGCAGGGTCAGGGCGGCCAGCAGGCCGGGGGAGAAGAGGTTGCCTGTGCTGGTGAGGGTAGCCAGCTCGCTCCCCGCCAGCACGTAGACGAGGGTGCCCGGCAGCATGCCGAGCTGGCTGACCCAGTAGTAGGTGCTGACTCTGATGGGGGTGAGCCCCATCACCAGGTTGACCAGAAAGAAGGGGAAGAGGGGGATGAGGCGCAGGCTCAGCAAATAGAAGGCCCCCTCCTTTTGCATGCCGGCCTGAACGCTCGCCAGCTTGTCGCCAAAGCGTGTCTCGACCCAGTCCCGCAGCAGGAAGCGGGCGCTGAGAAAGGCCAGGGTGGCGCCAAGGGAGCTGGCAAAGGAGACCAGCAAGAGCCCCCACAGGATGCCGAAGACGGCGCTGCCCGCCAGGGTGAGCAGGGCCGCCCCCGGCAGGGAGAGGGCGGTGGTGAGCACATAGAGCACCAGAAACAGCAGGCTGGCCGCGACAACATGGCGGTCGACCCAAAGGGCCAGGCGCTCCTGATGAGCCTGCAACTGGGTGAGGCTCAGATAGTGGTCAAGGTCGAGGGCAAAGAAGGTGCCGACCAGGGCCCCCATCGCCAGCAACAGCAGCAGGCGTGCCCGGTTCATCCCTGCCCCTTGTCGAGGGGGCGCTCGGGTTGCACCGGCAACTGGCAGAACCCCTGGGGAGCGATGTCGAGAGCGGCATTGAACTTGGCGGACATGTTCTGGAAGGCGATGAGGCCGGTGAGCTCCACCAGGGCGTCGTCATCGAACCAGGGCTTGAGGCGGGCGGCCTGCTCGTCGCTCACGCCATCCAGCCCGGTCATGGCCTCGGCATAGTCCAGCACGGCCCGTTCCCGCTCGTCGAACAAGGGGCTGTCGCGCCACCGGGCCAGCGCCTCCACCTTGTCGCTGGAGCCTGCCCGCTTGACGAGGGTCATGGCGTTGATGTCGACACAGAAACGACACCAGTTGAGCTGGGAGACTCGCACCGTCACCAGGGAGCGCAGCACGGGGTCGATGGGGGAGCGCTTGCGGTTGATGACGCCGTAGAGGGTGGCGACCGCGGCGAACAGCCTGGGGGAGCGCCCCCAGCACTTGCCCGGGATCAGCACCTGACCGTAGTTGCGTTTCTGCAGCCAGAAGAAGGGGCGGATGAACCAGGCGTAGGCCCGGTCCGGTTTGACCTCAATGCGCATCTTGTTCCTCTTTGAGCTTCTCCATCTTGGGCTTGTAGGCCCCGCCCAGGCGCTCGTTCAACCGATTCAGGAAATCGATGATCCGTGCCCGGTTGACCCCCAGATCGCTGCGCCCCTGGCGCGAGGCGGAGCGCATGTCGATACGGGTCTCTTTGGGCCCGGCAAAGACCCGCAGGGCCACGTCATCCTGAAACCCGAACCAGCCGGTGGTGACGACGGCATCGATACCCTCGCTGCCCGGATGAACCTGCCAGCCCAGCTCCGTCATCAGTTCCTCGGCTTCCGCGAGCACTTCGACCGGGGATGCCCGGGTATAGAGAGGACCGGGGTTGCCTGGAAATACTTGCAGGGGCGGGGGGGAGACCGGGAGATCCTCCTGGCTTCTGAGCTGCTCGGCCCACTGGAGCCGTGGCGGATGGTAGGGATCCGTGCTGACGTCGTTGGTGAGGGGGGAGCGCAGCGCCTGGACGAGAAACAGCAGGGGCAACAGCAGGGGAGTTATGCCCCAGATATCCGGCCAGAGGTTGGTGGTGCGGCGATAACGCCAGGGCAGGCGCAGCAGCAGCACGAGGCTGAGGAGGGCGCTGGCGAGACAGAGGATGAAGCCGAGCCACCAGGGCCAGAGATGGGCGCGGCTGCCAAGGGCCCCGCAAAGGGGCAATAGCCAGGTCAGCAGCGGCCACCACAAAGAGCTGTGCATATGAGGGATCCACGGGACAGGATGGAACTATGCCCAGAAGGATAAACTTAATTGCCTGATAACGTTAGTAAATGATCATCAATCCCGGGCGTGCGGCTCAGAGAGCCGATGGCCTCGTTGCCCTGGATCAGTTGCGATAGAGCACCTTGATGAGGTGGAAGCCGAACTTGGTGCGCACCGGCCCCAGCACGGTCAGCAGCTCCCCCTTGAACACGGCATCGTCGAAGGACTTGACCATGTCCCCCTTGGAGAACTCCCCCAGATCGCCGCCACGCTTGCCGGAAGGGCAGGTGGAGAAACGCTTGGCCATCTGGCTGAAATCGGCGCCCTTGGCGAGCTTCTCCTTGATCTCCAGACACTGTTTCTCGGTCTTGACCAGGATGTGCTGGGCACAGGCTTTTTTCATCGGAATGCTCCTCGGCGAGGGGAAAGGGGGCGCAAGATTACTGCAATTGCGCCTCCACGTCAGCCCCTCGGGCGCGAGACCCGGCTCCGGGGGCCGGTGGCCAGGGGGACCCTGGCCCGGGATTGCCAGAGGATCTCCAGCCCCAGCAGGGCATAGAGGCTCCAGATGGCCAGGGGGTTGAGCCAGTTGCCCCCCATCTGCAGGGTGGCCAGGGCTGCGCTCACCAGCAGCAGAACTATGCCGGGCAGGCGCCAGTGGGCAGACAGGGGAGCGAGCAGGGCCATGCCCAGCAGCAGGGCCAGGCCAAAGGGCAGATTGAGCGCGGTGAAGGCGAGGGCCTGCTGGCCGTTCATGCCGGTCAGCAGGGCCAGCAGGGCGCTGCAGCAGGCCAGGAAGGTGATGAACTCGATTCGGTCGGCGATGTAGTCAGCCAGTTGTTCGCTACGTAGGTGCATGGGGTCTCTCCTGCGATGATTGGGATCAGTGTGGGACAGGCAGGAGCGCAGGGGCAGCGGGATAAATCGATTGAATTGAACGAAGCTTTAGTGCCATCTATTCAAGTGATTGATTTAAAATTATTTTCCTGTTCAATAGCAGGCAGGATGGGGAAGAGAGCGCGGAGCAAGTCGAGGGGGACGGGTTGACGAAACCCGCCGGATGCGGGGTGTCCGACAAGGGGTGTCGCGACGAGCCGGACCCTGCTGCCAGCCCAAGGCCGCCAGGGGAGATCCGGCGTGGCGGGGCAGGTGGTGGCATTTTGTTCGCCCCTTGCCCGGATTGTGCGCAGTTTGGCTCCTTACACACGGCTGGCTCCTTGCAGGGCCGAAGCGATCCCCGCACCGGGGGTGGCAGAGCGGCACGCAAAGGGGCCCCGAGCGTGGGATTTCGGCGTCGCGATTATGCTAGGATGAGCGGCACTCGCCCGGGATGAGTCTCGGTATCGTACTAAATAACACAATCTTTAAATCATGTTATTCGGGGAAACTGACGTTTGACAGGATGCTATCCTACTTTTCTCACCGGGAGCACTTCATCCGGGCGATCCCGTCGCCCCGGGCCCGGTCTCTTGCTGCTCGCCCTCGCCCTCGCTCTCTGGCTGATGGCGATGCCCGCCATGGCGGCCAAGTTGACCTACCAGATCAAGGGGGTCAGGGGAGAGCAGAAAGACAACGTCGAGGCCTACCTCAACGCCCTGCCCGTCTACCAGGAACGCCAGTACCGCCCCGCCCGCGCCAAGATCACCGAGAGCGTACAGAAGGCGCTGCAGGTCTATGGCTACTACCAGCCCAAGATCACCCTGAACCGCGACAAGAAGGCGCCCGCCAAGGTGGTGATCGAGATTGAGCGGGGGGAACCCGTGATCATCTCGCGCCTCGACATCCTGCTGGAAGGGGATGCGGGGAGCGACGAGGTGTACAGCGAGCTGCTGGACAAGCTGCCCCTCAAGGAGGGAGATCCCCTCAACCACGGCAAATATGAATCCATCAAGGCGGATCTCGGCAGTCTGGGGCTGGCCCGCGGCTATTTTGACGCCAAGATCAGCAAGAGCCAGGTCAAGGTTTTCCCGGAACAGGGCAAGGCGGAGATCTACATCCTGTTTCGCTCCGGCCCGCGCTACCATTTCGGCGAGATCCGCTATGACGCGACGCCGGAGGCACTGCACCTTATTCGCCCGCTCATCAACATCAAGAGCGGCGACCCCTATCTGGCGATCCGTCTGGCGGAGATGTCCCAGGATGTCTCTTCCACCAAGCTGTTCAAGCAGGTGGACATCAAACCCCTGATCAGCCAGGCCGAGGGCAACCGGGTGCCGGTGCAGGTGACCCTCTCCAACCGGGTCGATCACGAGATTGAGACCGGTATCGGTTATGCCACGGACGTGGGGCCGCGCCTGAGTGCCACCTGGGAGAAACCCTGGGTGAACCGCTATGGTCACCGCCTCTCCAGCACCGCCAAGATCTCGGCGCCGGAAGCGGAGCTCAGCTTCGACTACCAGATCCCGGTGGGCAACCCGCTACGGGATTACTACTCCCTGCAGGCGGGCTATCAATACACCGACAACAACGACACCCGCTCCGATCTGGCCACCTTCGGGGTGCACCGCTGGACACGCCGACCGGAGAGCTGGGACAGAGACGTCTTTGTGCGCCTGGAGAACGAGCGCTACGTCCAGGGTCAGGACGAGGGGAACAGCCTGCTGCTGATCCCCGGCGTCTCCTGGTCACGGCTGCGGGTGCGCGGCGGTCTGGTGCCGGATTGGGGGGATCGCCAGCAACTGACGATGGAGTTCTCGAGCCCCTACTGGGGGTCCGATATCAGCTTCATGCGGGTGTGGGGGCGCAGCAAGTGGCTGCGCACCCTGGGCGAAGATCACCGTTTCCTGATGCGGGCCGAACAGGGGGCCATCGTCGGGGATGATTTCTCCCTGGTCCCCCCCTCCCTGCGCTTCTTCACCGGCGGCGATCAGACGGTCCGGGGTTACGGTTACGAGACCATTTCGCCACGGGGGGACGATGGCAAGCTGACCGGCGGGCGCTACGCAAGCGTCGGCAGCCTGGAGTACAACTACCGCTTCAGCGAGAAGTGGCTCGGCGCCCTGTTCGTGGACGCCGGGACCGCCACCGTCGACTACAGCGAGGCCTGGAAGATAGGCACCGGGGTCGGGGTGCGCTGGGTCACCCCCATCGGTCAGGTCAGGCTCGATCTGGCGGTGGGCATCTCCGAGGAGGACAAGCCGCTGCGGCTGCACTTCGCGCTGGGGCCGGAACTATGACCCGGCAACCAGGCGCACATCCTCTTCTTTCTCTTTTCTGGCCGCTGCGGCTGCTTTCCTTGCAGGGGTCTGCATCGTGATCTGGGTAAAACGCATTTTCTTGTGGCTCATGGGCCTCTTCTTCCTGCTGCTCATCGGCGTCAGCCTGCTGGGCTTCACCCATCAGGGCAACAAGTGGCTGTGGCAACAGGCCAGAGCCGCGCTGCCCTCCCTCAAGGGGGAGCTGGTGGCGGGGCAACTCGGGTATGGCTGGACCTTCGAAGGGGTTGGCTGGCGGGACGAGCTGGTGGATGTCACCGTGGAGCGGGCCGTGCTGGACTGGGATCTGGGCAAGCTCCTGCAGGGCAAGCTCTGGATCAAGTCTCTGGCGGTGACTCGCCCCGTTGTCCGGGTGGCGGAGTCCGAGCCGGTGCCGGAAGAGCCGTCGGAGCCCTTCGTCTGGCATCCGTTGCCGCTCAAAATCCAGGTCGACAGCCTCAAGGTTGCCGATCTCGATGTGGCGGTGCCCGGCGTGACGATCACCCTCAAGGATCTGGACATTGGCGCCGCCCTGGATCGCGCCGGGCTCATCGTGCGCGGCCCCGTGCTCGATGGCCTGAACGTGGTGGTGGCACCGTCCCCGGCGGAGGCGGCCAGTGACAAGGGCGCCAAACCGGCGGATGAGAAAAGCGCCACCCTGGCGGCCGGCGAGGGCAAGGCTGCCCCCGGTGACAAGATGCAGGCCGCAAGCAAGCCCGAGCCCATGGTGCTGCCGGCGGTGCGACTGCCTTTCCCCATCCAGCTGGAGGGGCTGAAAGCCACGGCGTTCCGTTATCAGCAAGGTGAGCTGGTGGAGGGGCTAGACAACCTCTTGCTGTCGGCCACCGCCGAGGAGGAGCGCATCGACATCCGGGAGCTCTCCTTGCGCCATGCCATGGCGGATCTGACCTTGAGTGGTCAGGTGCGCCTGCACGAGGATTACCCCCTCGCCCTGACTCTGGATGCCAAGGCGCGTCAAGGGCTGCTGGACGGGGAGCTCAAGGGGGAGCAGGTCAATCTCGTCCTGGACGGTTCTGTGGGCAAGCTTGGGCTGGCACTCAAGGCCAAGGGGCCGGTGGGCGCCAATCTCAAAGGATCCCTCGCGGCCCTCGACCCGGATCTGCCCTTCGATCTGGCGCTGGACTGGAAGAGCCTCTCCTGGCCCCTGCACAAGCCCGCCAAGGATGAGCCCAGCTATCGGCTGGACAAGGGCACCCTGAGCGCCAAGGGCAAGCTCTCCGGTTACCAGTTTGCGCTCAACACCGCCGGCAAGGGGACCGATGTGCCCCCCTTCAAGGTGGCGCTCTCGGGCAAGGGGGATCTCAACCAGCTGAGCCGCATCGAGCTGCTGCTGGGGGCCCTCAAGGGGGAGCTCAAGGTCGACGGCAAGCTGGCCTGGAGCAAGGGGGTCCAGTGGCAGGGGACGACCGAATTCAAGGGGATCAACCCGGCGGAGCTGGTGCCCGAGATCAAGGGGGCACTGGCGGGCAAGATCACCAGCCGCTTCGATCTGGATGAGGCGGGCCACTGGCAGCTGGCCCTGCCCGAGCTCAAGGTGGATGGCAAGCTCAACCAGTATCCCCTGGCCTTGCAGGGCAGGCTCAGCGGCAACGACAAGATGGAGTGGACCATCCCGGCCCTGGCGCTGCAAAGCGGCCCCAACCGGCTGCAGGCCAAAGGCTCGCTCACGACCCAGGCCTGGAAGCTGGATGCGGATCTGGATGCGCCCAAGCTTGGGGGTATCTACCCGGGTCTGGGAGGGGACATCAAGGGCCAGGTGCGTGTCACCGGCAACCAGCAGGCGCCGCGCGTGAATGCCGATCTGGTGTCGGGCCGACTCGCCTACGCGGGCACCGTCCTCAAGGAGACCGTCATCAAGGCCAACGCCCTGGTCGGGGAGAAGCCCGCCGGTGAGGTGGCGGTGACGGTGGCGAGCCTGGCGCAGGGGGAGACCAAGCTCTCGCAAATCGCTCTGAACCTGAGCGGCGATCTCGAGCGTCACGGGCTCACCTTGACCATGAAGGGGGATCCCCTGGCGGCAGACCTCAGCCTGAATGGCAGCTTGCGCGGTGACCACTGGCGTGGCGCCCTTGCCGAGCTGAAGCTCAAGACCCCCCTCAAGCGCTGGGCGCTGACCGCCCCCTGGTCTCTGGACCTGGATCTGCCGAAACAGCAGCTGACCATGGGGGATCTCTGCCTCGCGTCCCAGAAGGCCAGTCTCTGCGTCAAAGGGAGCCGGATAGCCCAGTCCCAGGGCAATCTGGAATTTGCCCTGAACGAATTTGATCTCAAGCGGCTGCGCCCCTGGTTGCCGGACAATTTCCGCTGGCAGGCGGTGCTGTCGGCCGACGGGCGCGCCAGCTGGCGCGGCAACCAGCCGACCCTGCACGCCACCGTGCGTACCACGCCTGGGACCTTCGTCGCCGACGAACTCAAGACCGACTACCAGCGCCTCGAGCTCGGGATCGATTTCGAGCGCCAGCAGGCCGCCATCCGGGTCGATTTCGCTTCCGAGCAGATCGGCAACATCGACACC
The DNA here is from genome assembly GCF_017939245.1 of Aeromonas sp. PrichA-15. NCBI lineage: Bacteria > Pseudomonadati > Pseudomonadota > Gammaproteobacteria > Aeromonadales > Aeromonadaceae > Aeromonas > Aeromonas sp. PrichA-15. Next base: position 78,813 of record NZ_JAGKRH010000001.1, read on the forward strand.
GATCTGCTGATCCGGGATCCCGCCGGCCGCGGCAACCTCGGCGGTCAACTCAGGTTTGACGATCTGAAGCTGGCGACCTTTGCGCCCCTCATTCCCGAAGTGCGCTCCCTGCAAGGGGTCATCTCGGCGGATGCCCGCTTCGACGGTACCCTGGCTGCCCCCCTGCTGTATGGCGAGCTGAACCTGAAGGAGGGGGAGGTTCAGACCCACTCCGACATGGTGACCCTCTCCAAGCTGGTGACCCGCCTCAAGATAGAAGGCAACCGGGCCGAACTCGACGGCTCCATGATGGTGGGCAAGGGCCTCCTGGTGCTGGGGGGCTGGCTGAGCTGGGCCCAGCAGCCGGTGACCGGCAGCCTCACCATTCAGGGCAAGGAGCTGGAGGCCCAGTACCCGGGCATGGGCCGGGTCAGGGTGACACCTGACATCGCCATCTCTCTCGGGGAGGAGACCAGGGTGACCGGCCAGGTGGACATCCCCTGGTCGCGCATCCTGGTCAAGAGCCTGCCAGACAGCGCGGTGGCGGTCTCCGATGACGTCACCGTCATCTACGACGATCTGCCGCCGGTCCCCAAGGCGGCACCGCTGCCCATGGAGATCAGGCTCGCCATCCGGCTCGGGGACGACGTCCGCCTTGAAGCCATGGGACTCAAGACCAAGGTGGGAGGGGCCCTCAACATTCGCCAGGATCCCTCCAAGCCGCTCTCGGGCAACGGGCAACTGGAGCTCAGGGACGGGCGCTTCAAGGCCTATGGTCAGAACCTCATCATCAAGGAGGGGCGGATCCTCTTCTCCGGCCCCATCGATCAGCCCTATCTCAACATCGAGACCTATCGGGATCCGGACACCATCGAGGACAACGTGACCGTCGGGGTGCGGGTGACGGGGCCGGCCGCCAAGCCGAAGATCACTGTCTATTCCGAACCGCAGATGGCGCAGTCCGAACAGCTCTCCTATCTGTTGCGGGGCAAGGGATTGCAGACCAGCGGCGAGGATGGCGGCTTCAACGGCCTGCTGGTGGCGGGGGCCGTGAGCCAGGCGAGCGGCGTGGTCTCCAGCATCGGGGAGTCCCTCGGCATGAGCGACGTGGCCCTCGATACCGCAGGCAGTGGTGATGACACCCAGGTGACCCTGTCGGCCTACCTGCTGCCCGGCTTGCAGTTCCAGTACGGGGTCGGGGTGTTCAGCCCCATCGCCGAATTCAAGCTGCGCTACGAGCTGATGCCAAGGCTCTATCTGCAGGCCATGAGCGGGGTGGCCCAGGCGGTGGATATCTTCTATCGTTTCACCCTGTAAGGGGCGCGGATGACAAGATAGATGCCTGGGGGGGCGCTGATCCCCCCCTGCCCGACCTGCTGATGACAGCTGTCGCAAGCAGGTTCGGGGTGAGAGCGTGCATATATTGACGGGAGGCCTGGCCTCCCGTTTTTTTGAAGAAGAAGGGGATTTGTGGAAGGCAGAAAAGCGAAAACCCGGCACAAAGCCGGGTTCTCTGAAAGATGGTGGAGGGAGAAGGATTCGAACCTTCGAAGGCAGAGCCGTCAGATTTACAGTCTGATCCCTTTGGCCGCTCGGGAACCCCTCCACGGGGCATGACCTGATTGTGCGCACTTGAATGGTGGAGGGAGAAGGATTCGAACCTTCGAAGGCAGAGCCGTCAGATTTACAGTCTGATCCCTTTGGCCGCTCGGGAACCCCTCCCCAAGTGCGAGGCGCATACTAACAGATCTGTCGCGCTTGTGAACCCCTCTGCCGGGATTTTTAATGCTTAAAGGATCGGGTTGATGGCCGATAAGCAATGAAACCTTCATTTCCAAGATTTATCTCATGCTGCCCAGTGCGATTCGTGACCGCTTGCTCGTGGATGAGGCCCAGTTGGGCCAACGGCTCAACCAGGATCTCCGTGCGGGGGACCGTGCCGACTTCAGGCTGCATCTGGCGCTGCTGACTGATGCAGTGGAAGAGCAGCCCTGGTTTGATGCCCCGCCCAAGCCTGCGTCGGGTGAGATGGATTGGCGCTCCCGTTTCGGTCTGATGCCCCGGGCGTCCCTGCAAGGCGGGGTGGAAGAGAGCGATGCCACCAGCCTCAACGAGCGTCTGCAACAGGGCGGGTGCATGACGGATGTGAGACTCTGGCTGGCGCTGCGCTCCCCGCCACTGGTGAGCCGAACGCCCGCGCTGGATCCCGCGGTGTATGACAACCTCTCGGCACTGGGTCGCGAGCGATGGCAGGCCCGCCCTATGGGCGCTGACCCCAGGGAGGAGGCTCCGCTGATGATGCTGCCGCTGCTCGATGAGCTTGCGCATGGGGTGGATGCCAGGCTGCGCTGGCTGGGGTGACGGCACGGTAGAATGCAAAAAGGCGGGATAACCCGCCTTTTGCTTTATGAGTGGTGAACCTTGTCAGGCGTCTGCTTCGTCCGGTTGGGGCACTTCCTTGCCGGCGGCACGACGGGCGATGGGTTTTTCCGTGTGACGGTTGAGCTGGCGTTCCAGCTTCTGGCCCAGGTCCGTGATGGCAGCATAGAGATCCTCGTGCTCTGCCTGCGCAAACAGTTTGCCGTTGGGAATGCCGATAGTGGCTTCGACGATATACATCAAACGCTCTTTGGAGATGATCACATGGGGTGTGATGAGAGGCACCTGAAGACGCTCGAGCTTTTCAAAACGGGATTCAATGCGCTCGCGGATGGCTGGGGTGATGTCGATGATTTTACTGGTCATTTCGATTTTCATAATGGCCCCCTTCGGGTCGTCTTGCTTGTGTCTTCACCTCCAGATTACCCATGTCGCCAAATCAAAATGTGATCTATATCACGAAAAATGCCCTTGGGAATCCCGCTGTCCATAAATTGTGAGCTTTTCCCGTTTCATGCCAAAAACCGCTTGAGCTCAGTGAAACAGGCAGGCAGTATCAGCAAATAGGATCGTTTCTGTCCCCCCTCGGCAGCGCCTTGTGTCGACCCGATGTTTGGTTTTTGCCGCATAGTCTCGAATTTTCTCCACCCACATCGCCTCATCGCATCGCAAAATCATTGCCATGCGCCGGTGGAGATATGCGCGCAAACGGATATGCTTTTCTGCAGGAGTCGGGGTGGATAACGTGGTTGTAGTGGTTGGAGTCGTAGATGAAGCAGCAAGCCACCCAGATGATGTGGTTTTATGATCGGCAGCATGGGCAATGGAGCCTGTCTGATCATGTCTCTTGTGAACCCTGGGCAGGGGAGGGAACCCACCCCTGGGCCACCCAACTTGAGCGGGAAGATGAAGCGGGTTTCGCCGATTTTCTTGCAAGACTCCACGATTCCTGCCAGCCAGGCCAGTTCATCGGTCACCTGCGCGATGAGGACGGCAAGGTACACCACGCGCTCTGGTACGGTCAGTATGTGCCTGCACAGGGGCTCTGTTGTGGCTGGCTTGCCCCCCTCGAAATGATGCATCGCGAGATGGATCGCGCCAACTCCCCCGCAGGCGTGACACCGCCGCTTCCCATGTTGCAGGCCCCCTTGCTGGCCAAGCTGGCGCAGGCGCTTTCCGCCAAGACGGGGCTCGATTTTTGCCAGACCCTGGTCAACGAGCTGGCCCATATCCTGGGAGCCACTGCCATCTGGCTGACGGAGCGGGTTGGTCTCGACAGGCTGAGAGTGCTGGCGAGCCACGGCATCGACGTCAAGGAGTATGCCCTCTGTGACATGCCCTGCCAGCAGCTCTATCGCCAGGGGTCCTCCTGCGCGGTCCCCGTGAGTGAACCCCTGACCGGGTATCCTGACCTGCCCCCGTGCCAGCACTATTACGCCCAGCCGCTGCTCGATCGCAACGGTCAGATCCTGGGTCATCTCGCCCTGCTGTTCCCGAGCCAGACCCGGACCACGGATCTGGACTCTGTCCTGACCATCTTCTCGGTGCGCATGGTGGCCGAGCTGGAGCGCCTGCAAAGCGATGCCCTGATGCGGCTGTCTGCGGTGGCCTTTGAAACTCACGAAGGGATCATCATCACGGATCCCGAGTTCAAGATCCTGCGGGTCAATTACGCCTTCAGCCAGATCACCGGCTTTGACAACCAGGGGGTGATTGGTTTGCATCTTGGTAACGATCTCTGGTCGGGGTTGGGAGGGCTGGGTTACGAGCTCAACGCCCTGGATCGCTGGCAGGGGGAAACCCTGCGCCTGCACGCCGACGGTCACGCCTATCCCCAGTGGGAGATCGTCACGCCGGTGCAGGATGAGAAGGGGGGGATCAGCCACTATGTCATCTTCTTCGAGGATATTTCCGAGCGCAAGGCGGCGGAGCGCCGCATTCAGGATCTCGCCTTCTATGACGAGCTGACCGGCCTGCCCAATCGCCGTCAGCTGCACGAAACCCTGACCCAGGCGTTCACCGATGCAAATCGCAGTCACCTCATCGGGGCCCTGCTGTTCATCGATCTCGACCACTTCAAGACCATCAATGATTCCCTGGGTCACGCCACCGGCGACTGGCTGCTCAAGGAGGTGGCCAGCCGTCTCAAGCGGCTGGTGCGCCAGGGGGATTGTCTGGCCCGTCTCGGCGGCGACGAGTTCGTGTTGTTGCTGCCAGCGCTCTCCATCAGCCCGCCCCAGGCGGAGATGCAGGCCGATCTCATCGCGGAGCGGCTGATCGGGGAGATCGCCGCCCCCTATGATTTCAGAGGCCAGGTGCTGCACATCGGCGCCAGTGTCGGCATCACCCTCTTCCCCGGTCGGGAGCAGGAGGCGGGGGATCTGCTCAAGCAGGCTGACACCGCCATGTATCAGGCGAAATCGGCGGGCCGCAAGACCCGGCGCTTCTTTGATGCCTCCATGCAGTTGCAGGCCGACCGGCGTCTGCACATTCACAACGAGCTGCGCAGTGCCCTCGACAATGGGGAGCTGACTCTCCACTACCAGCCCCAGCACATGGTGGCGGAGGGAGAGATCATCGGTGTCGAGGCGCTGATCCGCTGGCAACCCCCCGGGCGTGCCCTGGTGTCGCCTGCCGAGTTCATCCCCATTGCCGAGGAGACGGATCTCATTGTCGACATCGGCAACTGGGTATTGCACGAAGCCTGTACCCAGTACGTCTCCTGGGAGGAGAACGGGATCCACGTCCCCCAGCTCTCGGTCAACGTGAGCGCCAAACAGTTCCATGCTCCCGACTTTGTCGATCGCATTCACGATGTGCTGGCGGCCACCGGCATGGATCCCGCCTGCCTCAACCTGGAGATCACCGAGTCGGTGGTGCTGGGTCATGCGGAAGACACCATCAGCAAGATGGCGGAACTCAAGACCCTGGGCATCAGCTTTGCCATCGACGACTTCGGGGCGGGGTACTCTTCCCTGAGCTACCTCAAGCGGCTGCCGGCTGACGAACTCAAGATCGACCGCTCTTTCATCCAGGACATTCCCAAGGATGGTGACAACATGGCTATCGTCGAGGCCGTGATCGCCATGGCCCGCCACATGGGGTTCAACGTGACGGCGGAGGGGGTGGAGTCCCGCCAGCAACTGGAGTTTCTGCAGGCGCAGGGCTGCCATTTCTTCCAGGGATACCTCGCCTCCAAGCCGCTCCCTGTTCCCTACCTTGAACGCTATGTCAGCCGCCAGGTACGCGGTGATCGCCCCGTCTGCACCGATAAAAATAGTGTGGCGTAGCCCCCGTGCTTAGCGGGTAGAATGAAGGTATGTCACCACCGCACTTTGGCGGTGGTTATGCCTTCAAGGGGAGAATGCCATTCGTGAAAGTCGTGCAGGGAATCATCTTGTCTGCGCTCTGGATGCCGGGGCTAGTGGCACCCGCCTTTGCGCAGACCATGGAGCAGTCTCTCTATCGCCAGGCCCATGAGGCCGTGCGTGCCAATGATCAGGTCAAATTCAGCCAGCTTCGGGCACGCCTGATCCACTATCCACTGCTGCCCTATCTGGATTACTACCAGCTTGCGTTCCGTCCCGGGGCGGCAGACTACAACGATGTGACCCGCTTCATCCGCCAGCACGGGGACACCCCCCAGTCCAACCGGCTCGAGCGCAGCTATCTCACCTATCTTGCCCAGAGCCAGCAGTGGTCCCAGTTCCTGCGCTTCTATCCGGCCAAGCCAAGCTCCACCGATCTGCTCTGTCAGCACTATCAGGCCCGCTACTACACGGGGCACCAGAGTGAAGCCCTGCAGGAGGCAGGCAAGCTCTGGTTAAGCGGTCAATCCAGGCCTGATGCCTGCGATCCCCTGTTCCAGCTCTGGCAGCAGGCGGGTCTGCGCACTCAGGAGAAGATCTGGGAGCGCATGAACCTGGCTTTCGAGGCCCAGAACCCCAACCTCATTCGCCACCTCGGGGCCCAGCTCGGCAGCGGCATGAAGGGGTATGGCGATCAGATGATCGCCCTGTATGACCAACCCGTGCGGGCGATGAATCCGGCCAACTTCACGGCGGCGCCCCCGTCGCGGCATCTGCTCTCCCTGGGGCTGGCCCGCTACGCCAACCAGGAGCCCGACGCGGTTCTGCGCCAGCTGGGGGAGATGACCCGTCGCTTCGGCCTGAACCATGCCGAGGTGAGTCGGGTGGAGAAGGCGGCCGCCCGCCGCCTGTTACTGGACCGCTCTTCTGACCAGCGCGCCTGGCTGGATACGGCCCTGGTGCGGCTCAAGGATCCGGAGCTGGTGGAGCTGCGGGCCCGTCTTGCCATCTGGGAGCAGGATTGGCACGGTCTCGAAGGCTGGGTCAAGCGGATGCCCATGGGGCTGCAAAAAGAGGATCGCTGGCGTTACTGGATGGCGCGCTCGCTGGAGAAACAGGGGCGGCAGAAACCGGCGCGGGACCTCTATCTCGAGACTGCGAACCTGCGCGGCTTCTACGGCTTCATGGCGGCCCAGCGCACCGGTGTGCCCTATCGCATGAAGAACCAGAGCGTGGCGCACAAGGTGCCGGACTGGCAAAGTGCCAGCCGCCGCTGGCCCTTCCTGCTGCGGGTGCGTGAACTGCTGGCGATGAACGAGATCACGGCGGCCCGCTCTGAGTGGATCCACAACATGGATCGCAACAGCGTGGCCCAGCGCCTGGAGTTTGGCCACATCGCCCTCAACCAGGGCTGGCACGAGCTGGCGATCCTCTCCAGCATCCGTGCCGAGGCCTGGGATGCGCTGGACCTGCGCTTCCCACTGCCCCTCAAGCGCACCTTCTCCCAGATGGCACAAGAGCGCACCATGAACACCAGTCTGCTCTACGCCATCTCCCGTCAGGAGAGCGCACTCTATCCCCTGGCCCAGTCACCGGTCGGGGCGAGGGGGTTGATGCAGCTGATGCCTGCCACCGCGAAAGAGACGGCCGGCAAGCTTGGGGTGCCCTATCGCAACGAGCAGCAACTGTTCGACCCGGCCATGAACATTCGTCTTGGCAGCGCCTACCTCAAGCGCCTGCTGGATGTGTATGACGGCAACCGGATCCTTGCGGCGGCGGCTTACAATGCGGGTCCTGGCCGGGTCAAGCGCTGGCGCGCGCAGAGCGACAACAAGCCGATGGATGTCTGGGTGGAGAGCATCCCCTATCGGGAGACGCGCAACTATGTCCAGAACGTGCTCTCTTTCGATCTCATCTATCAACACAAGCTGCAGCAGCCTTTGCGTTTTATGTCGGAACGCGAGCTGAATCACGCCTATTGAGTTCGGGGGGCAGTCGTTGTGGCGGCGGCCTCCCATTCTTGCCCCAAAATGGTTATCATCCCTTAAGCTTTGTTACAAAAGGAAACCTGCCAGGTGATCGGGCGCCGCGTCTTGGTCTGTCAGGTTCGATACAATGCCCGATAATCACTGACAGGCTTTTCCAACAAAGGAATCGAGAGTGGCAACGATCAAAGATGTGTCTCAGCTGGCGAATGTCTCCATTTCGACAGTGTCTCGAGTGATCAACAACACGGCGCAGGTGGCGCCCGAGAAGCGCGAGGCTGTCCTCGCGGCCATGAAGGAGCTCAGCTTTCGTCCAAACAGCTTCGCCCAGGCCCTGGTGAGCAAGCGCTCCAACTGTATCGGTGTGCTGGTGGGGGATCTGTGTGGCGGCCCCTTCTTCGCCCAGATGATGCGCGGCATCGAAAGCATGGTCGACAAGGCGAACAAGTTCACCATCGTGGTGTCCGGCAACCACGACGCGACCCGTGAGCGGCACGCCATCCAGGCGCTGCTGCAGCGCCAGTGTGATGCCCTTATCCTTCACAGCAAGGCGCTGCCTGACGAAGAGCTCAGCGAGCTGGCGTCGGGCACGACCCCCATCGTCTTCATCAACCGTCAGGTGCCAGGCTGCGAGGATCGCTGCGTCTGGCTGGACAACCAGGCCGGCATCACCACGGCTTGCCAGCATCTGCTGGACGCGGGACATCGCAAGATTGCCTTCGTCACCTCCGATGACGAGGAGTTTGTGGATGGTCAGCAGCGGATGGCCGGCTATCGCTTCGCCCTGCAACGGGCAGGTATCGAGCTGGATCCTGCCCTCATCGGCCGTGCCTATGCCGACGAAAAAGGTGGCTATGTGGCCATGAGCGAGCTGCTGGCGCGCGGCGTCGAGTTCAGCGCTGTGCTGGGTTTCAACGATGCCATGGTGGCGGGGGCCATCTCCTGTCTGCTGGAGCGGGGTTACAAAATACCCCAGCAGGTCTCTGTGGTCGGTTTTGATGACATCCCCTATGCCCGATACATCTATCCCAAGCTCACCACGGTACGTTACCCCATCGAGGAGATGGGAGAGCGGGCCGCTGAGCTGGCCCTGAGGCTGCTGGATCACAAGCCGGTAGAGGGGCTGGCGCTCAAATTCGAAGCCGAACTGGTACGGCGGGAATCTGTGGCCTGAGTCATGAAGTTGGCCCCGTGCGGGTCGACTTTTTTGCAAAACAGTGAAAGCGCTTTCAGAAATCCTTTTCAACTGTGATCCGCTTCAAAGCTTTTTGACCGCGCTGCCACTAGGATAGGCCCACGAATTAGGAGCGTGCGCTCCCGATTTTCCCGCTGTGGGAGGTAACCGGTTAGTCCGGCTATTTCCTTCGTTACTTTCGACGGTCATCATTGGATGGCCGTTTTTTTTTGTCAGGATCCGGGTATGACGAACGAATTTGAGTATCAGACGGGTATCGTGGGCGCCGGCTGGCTGGGGTTGCCCCTGGTCAGGGCATTGCAAGAGCAGGGGCAATCTATCGCGGTGACGGTCAGTACGGCCGAAAAGGCTGAACGGCTGCGGGGGGAGGGTATTGCCGCCTGGCCGCTGTTGCTCACCCCTGACATGGGGCCACTGCCATTTCGTTGTCATGACCTAGTGATCTGCGTGCCCCCCAGCAAGACCGGTGATTACCCGGCGTCCGTGGCCAGTCTGTGCCGACAGGCGAGGGAGGCGGGTGTTCAGAGGGTTCTGTTTATCAGCGCGACTTCGGTCTGGGGGGCCGGACAGGGGGAGGATGATACGCCCGCTCCAGCCCATGACAGAGGCTTGCGGATGCGGGCGGCCGAGCTTGCCGTGCTGGAAGGGCATGTTGACTGCGCCATGATCTTGCGCCCGGCCGGACTCTATGGTCCTGACCGTCACCCCGGCCGTTTTCTGGCGGGCAAGACGCTGGCCGGGGGAGGCCAGGCTGTGAACCTGGTGCATCTGGACGACGTGGTGGCCGCCTGTGAGCTGATGCTGGCCCGGGGGCAGGATGGGGATGCCTACAATCTGAGTGCCCCCGTTCACCCACGCCGGGAGCAGCTCTACCCCTTCGCGAGCCGCCTGCTCGGGCTGGTGCCGCCGCAGTTCGTCGAGCCGGCGGGGGAGTTTGCTCCCATCGAAGGTCAGCGCATCTGCCAGCAGCTTGGTTTCGTCTATCGCTGGCCGGATCCGGCCCACTGGTTTGCGGACGGTGCGGCCTTGAAGGGCTGAACGGGTCGTCGCCATCCGGGCCCCGGAGTCGGTCATCTGGCGTGCAAACCAGATACGGCGCGCGCTCCGGGACAATTGAGGTTTGCCAAGGGGGGGATCGCCCCCTATCATGCCGCCATCCATGATAAAGAGAGCGGTAATGATGGAAGAGACCAAGCGCCACCCCGATGGGGAGCTGTTGCTGAGAACCCTGGCAATGCCAGCCGATACCAACCCCAATGGCGATATCTTCGGCGGGTGGATCATGTCCCAGATGGATATAGGTGGGGGCATCATGGCCAAGGAGCTGGCAAAAGGGCGCATCTGTACCGTCTCGGTGGAGGGGATGACCTTCCACAGCCCGGTCAAGGTGGGTGACGTGGTGTGCTGTTACGGTCGCTGCCTCAAGATTGGTCGCAGCTCCATGCGACTCAAACTGGAGGTCTGGGTCAAGCCGGTATTGCGGGAGAACGAAGCCCAGCGGTACTGCGTGACCGAGGGCGTCTTCACCTATGTGGCCATCGACGATCAGGGCAAATCTCGCCCCGTGCCGGTCTGAGTCTGCTCAGATGAGCCGGGCATTGATGATGGATATTTCCTGCTCAAGCCCGGTTTTTTGCCGTATCATGCGCTCCAGCATCTCTTCCGACCCCACGCACTGCCGGGTGTCGAACAGACAGAGATCACATTGGGGATCCCGCCTGATTTGATAGACGGTGGAAAGCTCCACTTGATGACAGGTTCCCTGTTGATCGTAAAATGTCACGCGGTACTGGTGCTGTCTCGCCATCGTTGAATTCCTTCTTGATGAGTCGGGCCGGATATGAATAATGAGACTAGTCGGCGACCGTGGCCTGTGTGAGGGCCATGTCGTCTTGCAGAGGCAGGTGATTGTTAGCCAATGAAAAATAGTTATCGGATTCTGGGAACGTCCCTGCTGACGTTGGGGCTGGTCGGTTGCTTCGAGGTACCGGATCAAGATCATCTGGTGACTGCGGCAGGTATCATACCTGGCGCAAGCTGTGACAGACCACCTCTGGTGGCGCTCGCCTCCACGGCCTTGCCGAGGGAGTTTGACATCACCGTCTGGAACCTCTACAAGGGACAACGCAAGAACTGGCGGGAAGGGCTGGATGAGTATGCTAAGTCCCAGGATCTGGTGCTGCTGCAAGAGTCGGCGACCCGGCCCGAGATGCTGGACTGGCTGAAGAGAGGGGATTTCCAGTGGCAGCAGTTGCAGGCCTTCACCCAGGGAGGTGTCTCCTTTGGCGTGATGACAGTGGCGAAAACGCCGCAGGCGTTTGTCTGTGGCGTCCGTTCCCCCGAACCCCTGCTGCGTATCCCCAAGTCAGGTCTGGTCAGTCTCTATCCCTTGCAGGGGGATCCTGACGGCGTGCTGGTGGTGAATCTCCATGCGGTCAATTTCGAACTGGGCATGGCGACCTTCCGCGAGCAGCTCAACGATCTGACTGCGTTGATCCATCGCCACCAGGGGCCGGTCATCCTGGGCGGCGATTTCAACACCTGGAGCGATAAGCGCGCGTTCTGGTTGAACAAGCTGGTGGGCGAGCTTGGCCTGCAGGAGGCCATACCTGTGCCTGATCTGCGTCGCACCGCTTTTGGCCGCCCGCTGGATCACCTCTACTATCGCAATCTGGATCTGGTGGAGGTGAGTTCACCGGCTACCGATGCCTCTGACCACAACCCCATTCTGGCGCGCTTTGCGGCCCAGGCCATCACTCCCTGAGTCATCCCTCAGGGGAGAGCGGCGTCGCCGCTGGTTCATGCAGACAAAAAAATACCCCGCATCAAGCGGGGTATTTTTTGGATTGCGACGAGCGATCAGCTGTTGTTCTTCACGAACAGGGTCAACTCCTGACCCGGCTTGAGATAGTCACTCTTGCCGAGCTGGTTCCAGCGCATCACATCGTTGACGGCGACCTGGAAGCGGGCTGCGATGGAGGAGAGGGAATCACCGCGGCGCACCTGATAGACCATGGACTTGTTGCTGCTCTTGCCCTGCTTGGGCCAGACCACCAGCTTCATGCCAGGCTTGAGGGCCGACTTGGCGTTCAGGCCGTTCCACTTGGCCAGGTCGGCGTGGGTGACCCCGTGTGCCTGGCTGATGCTCCACAGGTTGTCACCGGAGCGCACCTGATAGTTCACCTTGCCACCACTGCGGCTGGCGAGCTGCTGCGGCTTGCTCTGGGCAACCTGGGTTGCGCGCCCGCCATTGGGGATGATCAGGCTCTGGCCACGGCGCAGGTTGTTGCCACGCATGTTGTTGGCCAGTTTGAGCTGTTGCACGGTCACCCCGTGATTCTGGGCGATCCGTGACAGCGTATCACCACTGGTGACCTGATAGGAGCGCACGCCACGGGTACGTTCACGCTGGGGCAGATCGGCCAGGGCCAGTTCCAGGGTGTCGGCGTACTCGACGGGGACCAGCAGGTTGTAAGGGCCCTGTGGCGAGGTCATGCCACGCTTGAGCGCAGGATTGAGCGCCTTGAGCTGGGAGGCGGAAACGCCAGCCAGCTGGGCGGCCACGTTCAAATCAATCTGGCCACCGGTATTGATGGTTCTCAATTGCGGCTTGTTGGCCAGCACCGGCAGGGTGACATTGTATTTGTCCGCATTGCGGATCATGTCGGCCATGGCCATGATCTTGGGCACATACATCCGGGTTTCGCGGGGCAGGTCCAGCGACCAGTAGTCGGTCGGACGACCAGCCCGTTCGTTGCGGGTGATGGCGTTGCGCACCCGACCTTCACCGGCATTGTAAGCGGCCAGGGTCTGCAGCCAGTCACCGTCGAAGAACCGGTTCAGGTACTCCAGGTAATCCAGTGCGGCATTGGTGGATGCCAGGACATCGCGTCGACCGTCGTACCAGTTGTCGTGGCGCAGGCCGAAATTCTTGCCGGTTGCAGGAACGAACTGCCAAAGACCGACCGCATTGCTGCGAGAGCGGGCATTGGGATCGAACATGCTCTCGATCATGGGGATGGTAATAAGCTCCATTGGCAGCTCACGCCGTTCGATTTCCTCTACCATCAGATACAGGTAGGGCTCAGCCCGGCTGGCAATGGTCGCCATATGCTTATCATTGCGCAACAACCAATCACGCTGTTGGCGAACCCGGGCATTATCGTGCGAGTCCAGCTGCATATCATCGCTGATACGCACCCACAGGTTATCAGTGTCATCCAGCTCTTCTATCTGTTCGTCGCCGAACAGCATCCGCGAAGAGTGTTTTTTGTACGTTTTCTTGCTGACTTGGGGGGATTTGATCGGCTCGATTGCCGTTACCGCCCGGTCATCCTGATGGCTCAGGTTTTGACAGCCGCTGAGAAACAGCGCTGCCAATAAGGCCGTTCGTAGCTTCATCTCGCTCAGGTCATCTGTGGAAAAACAGCTCGCATCATAAGGGGCAATGCCCCCCTGATCAAGGTTTGTTCAAAAAACGTCCTTCCAGGCCCGCAGAACAGCGAAGGTATCCTCTGGATTTTCCAAGCATTTAAGGGCGTATTTCTCAGCAGAAAATTTTACCGAGTCCTGCTCGCAGCGCAGAAAAACATTGAAATTCCGCTCATCTCCCAGCCGGGAGGGGAGACTCGGGAGGCCCTGCTGACGCAGTTTGCTGATCACGCCGATCTGCCGCTGGATCGCCAGGTTGTCGGGCTCGACCGCATGGGCGAAACGCAGGTTGGAGAGGGTGTATTCATGGGCACAATAAAGGAGGGTCTCATCGGGCAGTGCCGCGAGCCGTTGCAGGGAAGTGTGCATCTGTGCCGGGGTCCCTTCGAACAGACGGCCGCAACCGGCGCTGAAGAGGGTATCGCCACAAAACAGCATGCCCTGGCCGTAATAGGCGATATGCCCCAGGGTATGACCGGGCACATGGAGGACATCCAGACTCAGGCCATGCCAGTTGATCTGATCCCCGTCGTCGAGCCACTGGCCATGATGGTCCGGCATGGGGTCATGCTTGGGACCATAGAGGCGAGCGTGGGGGAAGTGTTGCAGCAGCTCGGATACGCCCCCGACGTGATCGCGGTGGTGATGGGTCAGGAGGATGGCATCCAGCACCAGATCCAGCGCAGCCAGCCGTTCCAGCACGGGATCGGCCTCGCCTGGATCGACGACCAGGCAGTGATTTTCGTGACGGATCAACCAGATGTAGTTGTCGCTGAAGGCCGGAACTGTGATGACGGTATACATGGGTCGAGGTCTCTTGTGTTCTCTTTAGGGAAGGGATCTTATATAACTGGATGGCATTCGCCCCCGAGTTGGTCCCATTATGCAACTGGCACGTACCGAACAACAGATCGCGCTTCCGACCAGTTGGTCCGCACTGCCCATGGGGGACTGGGTGGCCGCCGAGCTTCAGGAGCGCCTCGACAACTGGTGCCCCCACCTCTTTGGCTATCACTTGCTCAAGATAGGTGCCCTGAGCGCCGAACTCTCCTGCGGCTGTTCCACCATTCGTCATCAAATCGGTGTCGCCCCCGGCGGACGGCTGCTGGACATCCAGGGGGATCCGCTCGCCTTGCCGGTGCGATCGGGGAGCGTGGATGCCTGCCTGCTGGCTCACTGCCTCGATTTCTCGCCGGATCCTCATCAGGTGCTGCGGGAGGCAGAACGGGTGCTGACCGACGATGGCTGGCTCATTGTCAGCGGTTACAACCCACTCAGCCTGGTGGGGCTGGGCCACTATCTGCCCTTCATGCGGCGGCATCTGCCTTGGTCTGCCCGCATGTTCACGCCCGCACGGGTGACCGACTGGCTGCAACTGCTCGGCTGCGAGGTGATGTTAGACGAGCGGTTCGGTTTCTCCTTCATGGGCAGACAGAGCAAGATCGGCTGGTGGCGGGAGAGTCTGGGGCGGGACTATTGCCGCTCCCTGGCGTCTGTTTACGTGATTGCCGCCCGCAAGCGGCGTTTCCCCGTGACACCGGTACGTCGCCGCTGGCGGCTGCCGGAGTCGATGGCTGCGCCAGGAATGGCGCGCCAGGGCGGCTAGCGGGCATCAGGGCTGGTAGCCGCTGTCTTCGGCAAGCTGCTTGCCGCTGGCGGCCTCACGGGCAAGCTCGTCACAGCGTTCGTTTTCCGGGTGGCCCGAGTGTCCTTTCACCCAGAGCCATTCGATCTGGTGACGGGCCACTTCCGCATCAAGGGCCTGCCAGAGATCGACGTTCTTGACCGGCTGACGGTTGGCGGTCATCCAGCCCTTCTTCTTCCAGCCGATGATCCATTGGGTGATCCCCTGGCGCACATACTGGCTGTCGGTGGTGAGCCGCACCTGGCAGGGTTCGTTCAGGGTCCGCAGCCCCATGATGGCAGCCATCAGCTCCATCCGGTTATTGGTGGTCAATCGAAAACCGGCGGAGATCTCCTTGCGATGCTTGCCATAGACCATGACGGCACCATAGCCGCCGGGGCCCGGGTTGCCTAAGCAGGAGCCATCCGTGAATAAATCAATCTGTTTCAACATGAGCAATCAATCTGTTTTAGCGAGAGGCTTGGGGTAAACTAGCGAGTAAAACCGAAGTTTGACATGGATTTGATCATGAGCACACCCCAACTGAATCGCCAGATCATTCTGGATACCGAAACTACCGGCATGAACACCGCGGGCGGCCCTGTCTATCTTGGGCACCGCATCATCGAGATCGGCTGTGTGGAGGTGATCAACCGCAAACTCACCGGCAACCATTTCCACGTCTACATCAAGCCGGATCGGCTGGTGGACCCCGAGGCCATCGCCGTGCACGGCATTACGGATGCCTTCCTGGCGGACAAGCCCTCTTTTAGCCAGATAGCGGACGATTTCATCGAGTTCATTCGCGGCGCCGAGCTCATCGCCCACAACGCCCCCTTTGACGTGAGCTTCATGGACTATGAGTTCAGCAAGCTCGGTCTGAACTTCAAGACGGCGGATATCTGCGGCATCACGGATACCCTGGCGATGGCGCGGGATCTCTTCCCGGGCAAGCGCAACAACCTGGACGTGTTGTGCGATCGCTACGGCATCGACAACTCTCACCGTACCCTGCACGGCGCCTTGCTCGATGCGGAGATCCTGGCGGACGTCTACCTCCTGATGACGGGTGGCCAGACCAAACTCAATCTGGCGAGCGAAACCAGCGAGAGCGAGACCAGCCAGGATACCGGCATTCGTCGTCTGGAGAGCAATCGCCCGCCGCTCAGGGTGGTGCGCGCGAGCGACGAGGTGGCGGCTGTCCATGAAGCGAGGCTGGATCTGGTACAGAAAAAAGGAGGTGCCTGCCTGTGGCGGCAATGAGATCGCTTTGGGGGCTGCTGCTGCTGGCCTCCCTCCCGGCCACGGCCAACGAGGTGTTTGCGCCTTCCGACATTCCTCTGCTCGACAACCGCTTTCGCATCGATTACGGCGTGAAGGAGATCACCTTCATCATCAAGCGCAAGCCGGGGACGCCCTCGGTGATCCTGGTGCGACCCGATGGCAGCAAGCTCTATGTGGGCAAGGTCAAGCCGCCCGACGTGGGCTGGTTGCCCCTCAAGGATCAGGATCTCATCACCATCCGCGACCCCATGCCCGGCCCCTGGCAGGCGATCGGAGAGGTGGACCCCGACAATCGGGTGCGCCTGCTCACCGACATCCAGGTCGAGAGCGAGCCGCTACCGGCCCGCCTCTATCAGGGTGAGCGTGTCAAACTGCAATCCCGTCTGCTGATCGATGGCGCGGCGCCCGGGGCGGGTTACTACCTCACCGATCTGGGCATGACCGTCAAGCTGCAGCAGTTCAACGATGCCAGCCAGAGCAGCGATCCCGTGTTCGAGGAGACCCTGGGACGCTACATGGATGATGGCAAGGGGGTGGACGAAGTGCCGGGGGACGGTATCTTGACCGCCGAGGCGGTACTGGACGTCCCTGCGGGAAAATACCGAGCCCTCTTCAGCACCGGCAATGAGGTCTTCTCACGAGCCCAGTCACAGCAGGTGCTGCTCTACCCCTGGCCGGTCAGCTATTCCCTGAATCCCCCCTCCGGGGAGGGGGGAGCCAAGCTCTCTCTGGTCATCGATGTGGATGAACTGGATCCCGCCTCCGTGGTCATCCTGGGCAAGGCCATCGACGGCGGCGGCAGTAGCATGACGTTCAACGAGGTGGCGACAGCGCCGCGTTTTGGCGTGGATCTCTCCGCCCTCAAGGCGGCAGGGCAGTACAAGGTGGAGGCCACCCTCTTTGGAACAACCCGGCTCGGTCGCGAGGTGCAACTGCAATTGCCGGCCAAGTCGTTCACCATAGCACCGCCTCCCCCCCCTCCCGCACCCTCTGCGGCCATGCCCGCATCCGCCGCCACCCCCGACCGGTTCGAGGAGCGGGAGAGTCCGGTCTGGCTGCCCTGGGCGCTGGGGGGAGGTGGCGTGTTGCTGCTCTTGCTGGGGGCGGGTGGTTTCATTCTGCTGCAAAAGCGCCGCACTCTGCACAAGGCGATGGCGGCGCAGAAGGCGCAACTTGAAGAGACGCCAGCAACCCCCAGACTGGATCTCAATCTGCCGGAGCAATAATTCTGCGCACATTGCAAAGAAGCCGCCCAATGGGCGGCTTCTTCATGGTGGCAAGTGGATGGGGTGAACCCGATATCAGTGGGCGCCGATATAGATGTCTTTGTACTGTTCGCGAATATCGAGGAACTTCTCCAGATTGGCCAGCATCAGGTCCACCAGGAGGGGGTCGAAGTGCTCTCCTTTCTCCTCCTTGATCAGCGCCAGCACCTGATCCAGCGGCCAGGCCTGCTTGTAGCAACGATCCGAGCCCAGAGCATCGAACACATCCGCCAGGGCGACGATGCGTCCTTCCAGCGGAATGTCCTCTCCCTTCAACCCGCGGGGATAGCCGCTGCCATTCCACTTCTCGTGATGGTTGCCCGCGATGGTGGCGCCTATCTGGAACAGGGCCAGGTCACTGCCGGAGAGCATGTCCTGCCCAAGCTGGGCGTGGGTTTTCATGATCTCCCACTCCTCGGGAGTGAGTTTGCCCGGTTTGTGCAAGATGGCGTCCGGGATCCCCACCTTGCTGATGTCGTGCAGGGGAGAGGCCCGTTTGATGAGCTCGCACCTGTCCTCATTCATGCCGAGCAGCTTGCAGAACAGTTCGGTGTAGAGGGCCACCCGCTTGACGTGCAAGCCGGACTCTTTCGAGCGGCTCTCCACCAGTTCGCCGATGCGATAGATGATCTCTCGCTGGTTGTCACCGATCACCTCGTTGAGCCGGATATTCTCCAGCGCCACTATGATGTTTTCGGTGAACAGGCTCAGCAGCCCGGTATCCATCTGGCTGAGCGGGCGAGTGGTCTCGATGTGGAACAGCAGGTGATGACGGGCATTCTGGCAATAGAGCACCATCTGGTTGCCATCGTAGACATTGGCTCCCTTGGCCATGGCACAGCGCAGGATTTCCGGCGCATCGACGAGGCGCAGCATGGGACCATCGCTGAGCAGAGGCTCGAGCACCTGATCCCGCACCTCATAGGCCAGGTGCTTCACATCGTAAATCTGGGACTCTTCCAGATTGAGCAGGGCACTGAGCTGGGTCTGGGCTCCTTCGACGAACTGGCGCAGGGCACGCTGCTCGAAGATCCCCTTGGACGCCTCGATGACCTTCTCCAGCCCCTGTCGATTGCTCTCAAGGGTTCGGATGTCCCGGTAAGAGCGCAGGCTGGCGCGCAGCAGGGTGCGCAGTTTCTGGGAGGTGAGCTCGGTCTTGTCCTTGTAGTCGTTGATGTCGTAGTTGGTCACCACGTCATCTTCCGGGGCCTGGCCGGGCTGACCGGTTCGCAGCACGATGCGCACCATCTTGTTTTGCAGCTCGTCGCGCACGAACTTGACCACCTCGAGACCGGCATGATCGACCTCCATGACGACGTCGAGCAGCAGCAGGGCGACATCCGGGGTGAGGGCGAGCAAGGCTTTGGCTTCAGCCGCAGAGTAGGCGTGCAGAAAATCGATCGGCTTGCCGTCGAATTCAAACTTGTTCAGGGTGATTTTGGTGATGCGATGCACTTCGGGTTCATCGTCCACTATCATCACCTTCCAGCCGGCGGGACGCGGTGCTGATTGGGGAAGATCTTCATCATCAATAATCAGGATTTGATCATCCATTATGCAATCCTGTGTGTGATCCTGTGCTTACCTTAACCGCTTCATTCAATATAGGAAACGGATTGATATCCAAAATATGATCCAGTCGGTTTCTCTTTCTTCGTATCGGATGCCATCCACCCGCCCTTTCATGAAAAACGCCTCCACAAGGGAGGCGTTCTGGCATCAGAGGCATCAAGCTGCCCTGTGATAGGCGGAGGCTTCAAACAGTGCCTTGTTGGCCACTAGGTCGACGGGATCGAAGTCATCGACGTTGATGGTGCGAAGGCGACTCTCCTCGGCGCGCCGCAGCAGGTCCGCTTCGGCCTGGTTGATGACACCGAGGCTCAGGCCCGCCTCTGCCACCTTGTCGAGCTGGGTGAAGGGGCGTTTGCTCCCTTCGGCTTTGCACACCTTGTCAAACAGCGGCTCTGCGGTCAGCACATCGTCCAGCGCCTGTTCCAGCAGCCCGAAGGGGTTGCCCTCCTCGCGCGTCAGATATTGGCCCTCGGCCAGACGGCTGCGAGTGGCACTTGGCACCTGGAGCAGGCGGGCTACCTGGCTGTCGAGCTTGTCGGAGGGACGCTTCAGGTCGCGACCAAGGGGTAGCACGATGGCGCGCAGGGCCAGACCAATCCAGCGATTCGGGAAGTTGCGCAGCAACTCGTCGATCGCTTCCTGAGCCTTGAACAGGGCGTCTTGCAGTGCCCAGTGCAGCAGCGGCAGGTCGGCCTGCTGGCGTCCTTCATCCTGATAGCGCTTGAGGGCGCTGGAGGCCAGATAGAGCTGGCTCAGCACATCGCCAAGGCGGGCAGACACCCGCTCTTTGCGCTTGAGCTCGCCACCCAGGGTGCCCATCGCCATGTCTGACAGGAAGGCAAGGTTGGCGGAGAGGCGAGAGAGCTGCTGATAGTAGCCCTTGGTCTGATCCTTGTAGGGCGCGGCGGCGAAGCGGGCACCGGTCAGCCCCAGCCAGAAGCTGCGCACCAGGTTGCTGATGGCAAAGCCCACATGGCTGAACATCGCCTTGTCGAAATCTTTCAGCGCCTGTTCTTTGTCGGGGTGGCTGGCGGCCAGCATCTCCGGCAACACATAGGGGTGGCAACGGATGGCTCCCTGACCATAAATGATCATGCTGCGGGTCAGGATATTGGCTCCCTCGACGGTCACGGCGATGGGCGCCCCCTGATAGCCACGGGCCAGATAGTTGCTCGGCCCCATACAGATGGCCTTGCCGCCATGGATGTCCATGGCATCGATGATGCACTTCTGGGCGCGGTCGGTGAGGTGGTACTTGACGATGGCGGAGATGACCGAGGGTTTTTCACCGAGATCGATGCCGGTGACCGTCAGTTTGGCGGCGGCGCCCATGATGTAGGCGTTGCCACCCAGGCGTGCCAGCGGCTCTTCAATCCCTTCCATCTTGCCAATCGGCAGCTTGAACTGGCGACGGATGCGGCTGTAGGCACCGGTGGCCAGGGCCAGCATCTTGACGCCGCCCGTGCTGTTGGAGGGCAGGGTGATGCCGCGGCCGACGGAGAGACACTCCACCAGCATGCGCCAGCCCTGACCGGCCATAGCCGGACCGCCGATGATGAAGTCGAGCGGTACAAACACGTCTTGGCCGCGGGTCGGGCCGTTCTGGAACGGCACGTTGAGCGGGAAGTGGCGACGACCGATATCGACTCCCTTGATGTGGGTCGGAATGAGGGCGCAGGTGATGCCGAGCTCTTCTTCCTCACCCAGCAGGTGGTCAGGGTCACGCAGCTTGAAGGCGAGGCCGAGTACGGTGGCGATGGGAGCCAGGGTAATGTAGCGCTTGTTCCAGGTCAGGCGCATGCCGAGCACCTCTTCCCCTTCCCACTCGCCTTTGCAGACGATGCCGAAGTCGGGAATCGAGCCCGCATCAGAACCCGCTTCCGGACTGGTCAGGGCGAAACAGGGGATCTCCTTGCCGACAGCCAGACGGGGCAGGTAGTAATCCTTCTGCTCGTCAGTACCGTAGTGTTGCAGCAATTCACCCGGCCCTAAGGAGTTGGGAACGCCGACGGTGGAGGCGAGCACGGCGCTGGCGCCGCACAGCTTTTGCAGCACGCAGGACTGGGCGTAGGCGGAGAACTCCAGCCCGCCATATTTCTTCTTGATGATCATGGCGAAGAACTTGTTGTCCTTCAGGTATTGCCACACCTCGGGAGAGAGATCGGCACGCTCGTGGGTCACTTCCCAGTCGTTGACCATGCGGCACACTTCTTCAACCGGACCGTCCATGAAGGCCTGCTCTTCGGCAGACAGCGTGC
Source organism: Aeromonas sp. PrichA-15 (assembly GCF_017939245.1). NCBI lineage: Bacteria > Pseudomonadati > Pseudomonadota > Gammaproteobacteria > Aeromonadales > Aeromonadaceae > Aeromonas > Aeromonas sp. PrichA-15. The sequence continues at coordinate 100,093 of NZ_JAGKRH010000001.1, forward strand.
TGACCGGAATGGCGTGCAGCTTCTTCCAGTCCGGGTTGCCGGCAAACAGATCCGCTTCCCACCAGGTCGTCCCCGCTTCGATGGCTTCCTTCTCGGTTCGGGACATCTCCGGCATGATGGACTTGTAGATCTTGAACAGCGGCTTGGTCAGCTGGTTGCGGCGAAACTCCACCAGATTGAGGGGCAGGGCTATCACCGCGAACAGCGCCCACACCAACAGGGGCACATGGCCATAGAAGGTGCCGGCGACCAGGGCGGCGGCCGTGGCAAGCGTGGCGGTGAACAGGGACGCACGGCGATAGGCCATGGCGCCGATCACCAGGATCACCCCGAGCAGAGTGAGGGTCGTCGTCATTGTTTGCTCCTTGCATGAATTGCCGAGGTTGGGAAATTGGCGTTAACTGATCCAGAGGTCTGACCTGTTGGATATGGCCCCTGTTGTAATTCATACGCACAAACTTATCAAGCTGTTTACAAGCCTGTTACCTTGGCTCTGTGATCGCCATAACGCGCTGCCCGCCCCATCTTGGCGGGCGGGGGGCGACGATTGGACTGGCTTGTGCGACAATGCCGCCACCCTATGTTGGACGACGAGATTTCAAGAACCATGTACCAAGAACTGATCCGCAACGAGTTGACCGAGGCTGCCAGCGTGCTTCAGGCGTTCCTGGCAGATGAGCAAAATCTGAAAAACATCGAGGCGGCGGCCAGGCTGCTCGCCGACTCCTTCAAGCAGGAAGGAAAGGTACTCTCCTGCGGCAACGGCGGCTCCCACTGCGATGCCATGCACTTTGCCGAGGAGCTGACCGGTCGTTATCGCGAGAACCGCCCAGGCTATGCCGGCATCGCCATCTCCGATCCCAGCCACCTCTCCTGCGTCTCCAACGACTTTGGCTATGACTATGTCTTCTCCCGCTATGTGGAGGCCGTCGGCCGCCGTGGTGACGTGCTGCTCGGCATCTCCACCAGCGGCAACTCCGGCAACATCCTCAAAGCCATCGAGGCGGCCCGTGCCAAAGGGATGAAGGTGATTGCCCTGACCGGCAAGGACGGCGGCAAGATGGCTGGTCTGGCCGATGTGGAGATCCGTGTGCCGCACTTCGGTTATGCCGATCGCATCCAGGAAGTGCACATCAAGGTGATCCACATCCTGATCCAGCTGGTTGAAAAAGAGATGGCCAAGTAATCAACGATCCGGGATTGAGAGGGGGGGATGGGTGACCATGTCCGGCCCTCTCGACCAGCCGTGACGGTTGATTGACGAAACCAGAGTCAAGACATTCAGGGAGTGGATGGTATATGTGCGAACTGCTCGGCATGAGTGCCAATGTGCCGACCGACATCTGCTTCAGCTTTACCGGGCTGATGCTGCGGGGCGGCAAGACAGGTCCCCATAAGGATGGCTGGGGGATCACCTTCTATGAGGGGCGGGGTTTTCGCACCTTCAAGGATCCCGAACCCAGCGCCCAGTCTCCCATCGCCAAGCTGGTCCAGGCACTGCCCATCAAGAGCCGTGCCGTGGTCAGCCATATCCGGCAGGCGAACCGGGGGTGTGTCTCCCTGGAAAACACCCACCCATTTACCCGAGAACTGTGGGGCCGTTACTGGACCTTTGCCCACAATGGCCAGTTGACCGGTTACAAGAGGCTGCCCACGGGGCGGCACCGTCCGGTAGGCGACACCGACAGCGAGCACGCCTTCTGCTGGCTGCTCGACAGGCTGGAGCACAAGTACCCCAAACGGCCGGCAAATTTCCCCGCCATGTTCCGCTACCTCGCGACCCTGTGCGACGAGCTGCGCGGGCTCGGGGTGTTCAACATGCTGCTGTCGGATGGAGAGTTCGTGATGACCTATTGCAGCAACAATCTTTACTGGTTGACGCGCAGGGCTCCCTTTGGCGAAGCCCGTCTGCTGGATGAGGATGTGGCCATCGACTTTCAGAGTGAAACCACGCCGAACGATGTGGTGACCCTGATCGCCACCCGGCCGCTCACCGGCAACGAGAATTGGGTGAAGATGGTACCCGGGGAGTTCTGCCTGTTCAGGCTGGGCGAGCTGGAATATGGCAATGCAGCCAACTTGTTGAACCAGAAATAAAAAATACCAGGGTAGATGTCTACCCTGGTTCTTCGCAGCAGCCATACAGGCAAAAAGGGATGAGAGAGGTGTTGCTGAGCCGCATCATTCTCATGGGTTGCATTGTTACTTTAATGTTAATTTTGTGACAACCTTTATCTCTCTCCATTCTGGCTGACATACCGATAACTTGAAGCTGCTCACATTCTGGTGTCGCAAGAGCATCCGGAGCGATACGGGCATGCCCGAAGGACGGGTGACAGCGGGGCTGTGGGTCCGCTATATTGTGGTCTGTTTGAATACCATCATAGGGAAGAGAAGATGGAGTGGCTGGATCAGAAAGTGCTGCGACAACTGGCAGATGATATCGGTCACGAGATGATGCCAGTCGTCATCTCGGTGTTTGTCGAAGAGGTAGGCGAGCAGTTGGCCCAATTAAGACCGCTTTTTGAGCAGCGGGACTGGTCAGCCCTGGCGCGTCTTGCCCACAGCATGAAGTCGTCCTGTGGCAGCTATGGCGCCAAACCCAGCTATCAGCAGGTGATGGATCTGGAGTCCGCCTGTCGCCGGGAAGATGAGCAAGAGGCCGGCAGACTGCTGGCTGAGCTGGAGCACTCCCTGCCCCAGGTCTTCACCCATCTGGCCCAGTTTCACTGAGCCAGAAGGGCATCAGCCCGCCATGTCGCGCTCGCCAAGCCTGCTCAGGATCACGGTGTCGAGTGCCAGCCGCAGCTTGAGGCGGTCGTGGCGGTGGGGGAGGGCTGCTTCACCCAGCTCGGCCCGAACGAGGCAGTGCTGCAGCTCGGGTACCTGGGGGCCCTCGGGAGCCAGAATAGCATCGATCCGGCCGTTACCTATCCGCTCTTCCAGCCAACGATGCTGACTGGGCAGTGACAACTGGCCTGCCGGACCCTCTTCGTCCACCAGATTGCTGATGAAGACGACGATGGCGCCGCTGCTGCGGATCGCCTCCGCAATCTCGCGCAGCAGCAGAGGAGGCATGATGGAGGTGAGGAAGCTGCCCGGCCCCAGGATGATCATGTCGGCCTGGCTCAGCGCCTCGACCGCTTCGCGCGTGGCGGGCACTACCGGTTTCAGGCTCAGGGCCCGTGGCGGTGTGGTGAGCTGATCGATGGAGACCTCTCCCAGGATCTGATCGCCACAGACGGTGTGGGCGCACAGATCGGTGGGATGCTCGGACATGGGCAGCAGATTGGGTTCAATTTCCAGCATGTCGCTGATGAGCCGGATGGCATCCAGGGGGCGCACGCAGAGGTTGTCGAGGGCCAGCAGCATCAGGTTGCCGAGGTTGTGGCCCGCCAGCTCGCCGCGGCCGGTAAAGCGGTGCTCGAACAGCTGGCTACCGATGCTGGGGGTGGTCACCAGCTGGTTGAGGCAGTTGCGCAGATCCCCCCAGGCGATGCACTCCTGGCTTTTGCGCAGGCGTCCGGTGGAGCCGCCATCATCCGTGGTGGTGACGATGCCCGTCAGCCTGGATCCCAAGAACGACAGGGAAGAGAGCACCCGGCCCATACCGTGCCCGCCGCCGATGGCGACAACCCGGTCGAAGTCATTGATATTTTTCTGCCACATGCAGTGATCCCGTGGGAGGCCAGTGAGCACCATTCTAGTCTCCATGGCCAGGTAATTGTTTGATAAGGGTATGATTTTTGCTTGATGCCAGCATCCTGTACCCCTAGGAGACGATGTTGAACTTCCTGACGGCTCACTCGCTTGCCGAGACGACCCCACTGGCCGCCCAACAAGTTACAGAGCGGTTGCATGCCCAGTTATCCCATGTTCCATCGCTGTTGCTGGTCTATTTTACCCAAGCACACGAGGCGGCGGAACTGCGCCGTGCGCTCAAGGCACGTTTTCCCGATACCCGGCTGATCGGTTGCAGCTCCTGCGGCGGTATCCTGACCCAGGATGGCCATCATGGTCGGCATGGCTGGAGCCTGTCGGTCGCCGCCCTTTATGATGACAAGGGGGCCTATGGCGTGGCTGGCCAGATGGGGGATCAACCGGATGTGCGGGCATTGCTGCGCCGCGCCATCGCCGATGGTGGCCGACCGGGAGAGCTGCCGCAGCTCGTGTTGCTGCACACCAGCCCGGGGCTGGAGGAGGTTGTGCTCGCGGGGATTGACGCCGAGTTTGGCGCGACCGTTCCCGTCGTCGGCGGGTCGGCGGCAGACGACGGCGTGGCCGGGCAGTGGCAGCTGTGCTGGGACGAAGGGGAGGGATCACAAGGGTGCGTGTTGGCGGTGCTTTACCCCGATTGCCAACTGGCGTTCCAGTTTCATTCAGGCTATGTACCCACCGAGTGTCGCGGCATCATTACCGGGATAGACGGGCGGGAGGTGCTGACCATCGATCACGAGCCGGCGGCCCGGGTCTATGGTCGCTGGACCGAGCGTGCGACGCCCTGGCCGGTGGGCCCCATCCTCAGGGAGACGACGCTCTCGCCACTGGCCCGTCAGGTCGGCATGCTCGATGACCTGCCCTACTACAAGCTCTCCCATCCCGAGGCGGTGACGGCGCGGGAGGGGCTGCGCCTCTTTACCGAGACCCGACTGGGAGAGCGGCTGCTGCTCATGTACAGCAGCCAGGAAGGGTTGTTGCAGCGCAGCCTGAATGCGGTGAATATCGAGCCTGAATATGGTATGGCGAGCAATATGCGCCCCTTTGGCGCCCTGGTGGTGTTTTGTGCCGGTTGTCGGCTGGCACTGGGGGACAGGCTGGGGGGCATCGTCAGTCAATTCAGTCAGAGGCTGGGTGAGATCCCCTTCATCACGCCCTTTACCTTCGGTGAACAGGGACGATTACCCCATGGTGAGCTGGCACACGGCAACCTCATGGTGTCGAGCGTAATCTTCCTCGAGAGCTGACACTGTGCTGGATTCAAGATGATAGGCAATAGCGAACTCGAAACCCTGGGTGACAAACTGCAAACCACGCTGGTGGAGCTGATGCGTTGCCGGGAGCGGGAGGCCAGATATCGGGAGGAGTCCCAAGCCCTGCTGTGCGGGGTAGCGACCCTTGCACAGGCCCAGAGTCTGGAGCAGGTACTGGAGAGTCTCATTCTTGCTCTCAAGCCCTTTATCGGATTCGAACAGGCGGACGTGGTTGCCTGGGAGGCCGTAGGGGGCAGCACCCATCTGAGCACCCAGCCGGACGAGGTAGGCCGGACCTGGTCGCTGACACCGCTCTTCTCCAGGGCCATCGAGGGGGAGACCCTGGTGATCTATGATCCCGCCCAACTGCCTGAGCTGGCGCCGCTGGCGGGGGCGCCGGGCTGGGCCAGCGTCATGATGACAGGCTTGCAGGGACCGGGGTTTTCCGGTGTGCTCATCTGCCGGCACGGCGTGGCGGGCACCTTCGATCTCAAGAGCAAGGCGGCGATGCAGCGTTGTCGCCCGCTCATCTCCCAGGCCCTGGTCAACATCGCCTATCGGGCTCGCCTGCAAGAACAGGTTGACCTCAAGACCCTGGCCCTGCAGGCCAGCGAACAGCGTTTTCGCAGTTTTGCCGCCATGGCCTCCGACTGGTTCTGGGAGACCGATCCCCAGCACAGGCTCAGCTATGTCTCTGCCCCTGGCTATCAGGGGGAAGTGCTGGCCCGCCAGACGGGGAGAAGCCTCTATGATTTTGCCCACGACAAGCAGGACCCGGCCTGGAGCCACTACCGGCACCTGATCGCCCACCATCTGCCGGTGCGGGGAATGCGGGCCCAGGTGATGCTGGCGGGCGGGCCTTGCTGGATGGAGATCAATGCGGAGCCTTGCCATGATGCCGGTGGCCGCTTCCTCGGCTATCGGGGCACGGCGCGGGAGATAGGCAGCCAGATCCGCCGCGAGCAGGAGCTGGCGCGGGCGCGGGACGATGCCGAGACGGCCAACCGTGCCAAATCCCAGTTCCTCGCCATGATGACCCACGAGATCCGCTCTCCCATGAACGCCGTGCTGGGGATGCTGGATCTGCTGCAGCACGGCCGGCTCGACACTCCGCAACAGACCCTCATCGGCCATGCCACCCACTCTGCGCATCTGTTGCAGACCATCATCGACGATGTGCTCGATTTCTCGAAAATAGAGTCACATACCCTGACGCTGCACTGTGAACCCTTTCAGCCAGCCGAGCTGTGCCGTGCCCTGGTGGAGCCCTTGCAGGCACAGGCCAGTGCCAAGGGCATCACACTGCACTGGCATCTGGATGAGACGCTCCCCGAACGCCTTCAAGGGGATGCCGTCCGCCTCTCCCAGGTGATAGGCAACCTGCTTGGCAATGCCGTGAAGTTCACCTCCGCCGGCAGCGTGCGTCTGGCGTTGACCTGGGAGGAGGAAAAGTTGGGGGTCATGGTCAGCGACACGGGGATCGGCATCTCCACCGAGGATCAGGCGTTGCTGTTCGAACCCTTCTATCAGGTCGACAGTTCGGCAACCCGCCGCTTCTCCGGCTCGGGGCTCGGACTGGCCATCTGCAGGCGGCTGGTGCAGCTGATGGGGGGAGATATTTGCGTGCAGAGCACGCCTGGGCTGGGAAGCTGCTTCTGGTTCGAGCTGCCCGGGATGGCCTCTCCCTGTGCTCCGGCCACCGCCCCCGGCAGTGAAGAGTGCGCCAGACTGGAGCTGGATGTGCTGGTGGTGGAAGACAGTCCGGTCAATCAGCTGGTGGTATCCCTGATGCTGCAGAAGCTGGTGTGCAGGGTGAGGCTGGCAGGCAATGGTCTGGAGGCCCTGGCACAGGTGGCGAAGCAGCAGCCGGACCTTGTCCTGATGGATATGCGGATGCCGCAGATGGATGGGCTGGAGGCGACCCGGCGCCTACGGGACATGGGGTGCGAGGTGCCCATTGTCGCGTTGACGGCCAATGCCATGATGGAGGACAGGGCCCGCTGCCTTGCCCAGGGCATGAACGATTTTCTGGCCAAACCCATCAGTCTTGCCAGGCTGCGAAGCTGCCTGCTCCGCCATTGCAGGTGATGCGGCCGATTTTGGGTAAAAAAAATGGTCAACCTGGTGGTTGACCAATTCTTCAGCAAATACTGAAGAGAGCACGGGATAAATCGGGTTGTACGGTTTTATATGAAAAAGTCGTGCCAACTTTTCAAAACCTGTTATTTGCGGCCTGTAGCTGAGTTGTGTGTTATTTATCGCTACCGTGATTGCAAAATGCAATTCTCATTTTTTCATTATAAGAATGCAGTGCCGAGAATTCGCGTTTTGCAAACCAACCGTTGACTCACTCTTTGACTCACTGTGCGATCAGTCGGCGCAAGAACTGGCGCGCCGCTTCACTGTTTTGTTTGGCAATCAACATCTGTTTTTCATAGATCGGCATGGGCAGGATCTCGAGCCAGCGTTGGCAGAGCCAGGCTGCATCGTCGAACTGCTTGTCCGGATAGAGCTCATCCAGTTCCGGGTATTGTGCAAAGACCTCTCTCAATCGGCTGACCAGCTGGTTGTCGCTGACATCAGAATCCGCACTCGGCCAGTTGGGCAACGGCTCGACCTGGGCGTGCCTGAGGCCTGTGCTATCCGTTTCCATCTCGTGGATGCAGAAGCGTTCAAGGCCGAGCACGGTGACCCCGAGCAAACCGTCGTTGAGGGTATAAAAATCAGTCACCTTGACGCGGGTTCCGACCGGGAGAATCCGTCCGCAGGTACCCGTGCTGGTGGTCTCTTCCATCACGATGCCAAAGCCACGATCCTCGAGGAAGGACTCCTTGAGCATCTGCAGGTGGCGCGGCTCGAACAGGCGAAGGGGGAGCTTGCCACCGGGCAGAATGTGGGACGGCAAGGGGAACAGTGCCAGTTGTTGAAGTTTCATGTTCCATCCTCCTAATCAGTCATTGCTGAATGTGACAATGCAGTGACCGTGCCAGAGAGAGGTGGCGTGGCGAAGGGGTGAGCCATTTCCCGTGGTTATTTTTAATATCCATTTAAAATCAATCTATTGTGATTTTGTATCACGAACGCAGGCAAGGTAGTGCGAAAGGGATTCAGGTGAGGTGTTAGGGCGCCGAACATACCCCGTGTGCAGAATGAGTCTATTTTCGCATATTGCAAATTTGATTCATGCAAAATGCCTGTTACAGACCCATTCAGCGATTGGAGACCAAGGCTAGGGGATCAGGTGGTGAATTCGGTGTGCTGTGTCATGCCGTCCAGCATCAGGGCGGCTATTTCGTCATACATCTGCGACCAGGCCTGTGCCAGTGCCAGTGCCGGGGTAAAACCACTGCCGAGACGCCGTGCCAGTACCTGGGTCAGCGCCTGTTTGAGCAGCGCATTGAACGTTGAATCGCTGGTGACGCCTGCCGAGATCGCGAATGATGAAACCCAGTGCATCCAGCTGGGAAAGGCTGGTGATGACGGTGTTCAGGGTGTCCGACACCTTGGCAACGGGCAGCTCCTGATGTGGGGGAAAGAGGGTCCTGAGTTCGGGGGACAATCTGAACAGCTCTTCATACACCTCCTGGACATAGCTGTTGTTCAGGGCGCTCACCCTGCCCCAGGCTTTCTGGACCAGCTCTATCTGCTCAAAGGTCATGTCGATGTTTCCTTCCCGTGCGATGTCATGAAAATAATAATCCATCTACTCAATAGAGCACCGGGTTCCGCGCCATTTGGGGAAAAGAAGAGGGGGCCAGCAAGGAGGCACGGATGGTGACCCCTTGCTGGCAGGAGGCCGGGACCTCAGTTGCGCTGTTCCAGGTACATGACCGCCGCCTCCACGCGGCTCTGGGCTTCCAGCTTCTTGAGCAGGCTCTTGACGTGTACCTTGACGGTGCCTTCCGAGATGTGGAGCACGGAGGCCACCTGCTTGTTGGAGAGCCCCTTGGCAATTTCGCGCATGATCTGCATCTCGCGGCGGGTCAGGCTCTCCAGCTTTTGTTGCAGGTGATCCAGCTCGTAGATGTTCTCGAGGTAGGGGCGCAGCGGCTCACTCAGGATCTGCTTGCCGGTCATGACATCCGCCAGCTGGGCCAGCAGCATGTCGGGCTCGGTGTCCTTGAGCAGATAGCCGTCGGCGCCGGCCTTGAGCAGGGCCACCACGTCCTGGCGGGCATCGGAGACGGTCAGGATCACCACGCGGGAGGTGATCTCCTCGGCCCGCAGCGCCTTCAGGGTATCGAGTCCCGACAGGCCCTTCATGTTGAGATCGAGCAGGATGAGGTCCGGTTCGGACTCCTTGGCCATGGCCACGGCATCGGTGCCGTTGGACGCCTCGCCGACCACGTCGATGTTATCTTCCAATTCCAGCAGTTGCACAATTCCCTTGCGCATCAGGGGGTGATCATCTACGACCAGAACACTGTATTTCATCTCGTCCATCAGGCATCTCTTGTTAGGCTGGTGGGAAAAGTCAGGTGTACGCGGGTGCCCCCGGAAGGCGGCTCACTGATGGTCAGCTGGCCGTGCAATTTGCTGGCGCGTTCATTCATGATGCTGAGACCGTAGTGATTGACCGCCGAGTTTGCGCCCCTTATTCCGACACCGTCGTCTGCAATCTGAACCTGGATGTTACCATCAGCCAGGGTCTCACAGCTAACGTCAATGCGCCGGGCATTGGCATGCTTGATGGCATTGAGCACTGCCTCACGGATCAGCTGCAGGATGTGAATGTGCTGTCCCGCCTCGAGATCGGTATCCGTCAGTCCGTACTGGAGCCCGATCTCGGCCCGGGTCTGGGGCTTGAGCTGCTCCAGCATGACGCCGATGGCTTCACCCAGGTTGGCATCGCCGATGCTGAGGCGGAAGGTGCCGAGCAGTTCGCGCAACTGGGTATAGGCGTTGCCGAGTCCCTCGTCGATCTGCTGCATGGCCGCTTCGGCCTTGACGGTATCCCCCTTGGCAAAGGAGCGCTTGAGCAGGGTGGACTGGATCTTCAGGTAGGAGAGCGCCTGGGCCAGGGAGTCGTGCAGCTCCCTGGCGATGACAGCCCGCTCTTCCATCAGCAGCAGGCGCTGGTGTTGCAGCAGGGTCTGATCCTTGTGCAGCACCTGGGCCAGCAGCATGGAGAAGTTCTTCATCAGCCGCTCGTCGACGGGATGGTCGCTTATCATGTCGAGCCGGCCGTACTCCTCCTCGTCCATCTGCAGGTAGAAGCTCACCATGGCCTCGAGATCGCCGGGCCACCCCTTGCGCCCCGTGATGTAGACCGGCATGGCATTGTGCTCGAAGCGGGTCAGCCGGATGTAGTCGATGTGCTGGTGGGCGGCGGCCCGCTCCAGCAGTTTTTGCAGGGTGCGGCGGCTGAGCGGCGCCGCGTGCAGTTTCTGGGCGGTGGAATAAAGGAAGGAGAGGGTGTCGTTGGCCTGTTGCAGCTTGGCGGTCTTCTCCTCCACCTTGCTCTCCAGCTCCCGGTAGAGCTTGCCGAGCTCCGCGGCCATGGTGGCAAACGCCCCCGACAGCTCCCCCAGCTCGTTTTCACAGTGGGGGGGCAGGGTCAGATCGAACTCCTGGCGCTGGATCTGGCGGGCGCAATAGACCAGCTGATTGAGCGGCGCCACCACCTGCTGGCGCGTGAAGCGCACCGTGCACCAGGCGATGGTGATGATGGCGAGCAGGCCGAGTCCCTCGGCCAGGGCCAGCATGCGCACCTTGAACTCCACGTGGTACTGCATCTGGTTGACGAAGTCGTCGATGGCGGCGACGAACTGCTCCGTGTTGTCGGTGTAGCGGCTGGGGGTGGCGTTCTCGATGTGCTCGCGCATCCTCTGCCATTGCAGCAGCACCTCGCCGTAGGTGCGGCGCAGGGAGGCGGGCGTGATCCAGCGCTGGGTCTCCTGCAGCTCGGGGGCATTGAGGGTCTGCTCGAACTGGGCGAGCCGGCCGAGCACGACCTGATCCTTCTCGATTTCATAGGCCATCCGGTAGGCCTGCATGCGCAATGAGCCCGACAGGTTGATGGCTTTGGCGTCCGGCACCGAATAGAAGAGGGTGACCATGGCCACCAGGGCGATCAGGCTGGCCATGAACAGGATCAGCACCATGGCGCGACCGATGGCGCTGCTGACCGACTGCACTCTGAACCATTTTCCCATGCCGACTGGCTCCCCTTACACCGATAAAGACCCCACAAAGTAGCATGGGAGTGTACTCCAAGTTGTGCTAGCATCGAAAAACTAGATGAACTCCGAGCGGTTTTGCCTAAGTCATTGAGATAGGGGGAGATCGCCGTCAGCCGATGTTCGAGCTGAAAGGGTCAGGAAAGAAATGCCCTGGCCTCCCGTATTTGGAAAGGTGTTTATGTTGCCACTTGAAGATGGTTTTTCCCGTCGCTTTTACTATTTGCGCCTGTCGGTCACCGACGTGTGCAATTTTCGTTGTACCTACTGCCTGCCGGACGGCTATCGCCCCTCGGAGGTGCGCAAGTCCTTTCTCTCCCTGGAGGAGATCCGCCGCGTCGTCTCCGGCTTTGCCGCCATGGGGACGCGCAAGGTGCGTCTGACCGGTGGCGAGCCCTCCCTGCGCCGCGACTTCACCGCCATCATAGAGACGGTCGCCAGTACGCCCGGCATCGAGAAGGTGGCCATGACCACCAACGGCTACCGCCTGAAGGAGCGGGCCCGGGAGTGGTTCGATGCGGGCCTCAATGCCCTCAACGTCAGCGTCGACAGCCTGGATCCCAGGCAGTTTCACCAGATCACCGGCGAGAACAAACTGACCGAGGTGATGGCGGGGATAGATGCCGCGCTGGCCGCCGGCTTCAAGTCGGTCAAGATCAATGCGGTCTTGCTCAAGGGGCTCAACGACCACCAGCTGGATGCTTTCCTTGCCTGGATCCGGGACAAACCCATCGAACTGCGTTTCATCGAGCTGATGCAGACCGGTGAGATGGACACCCTGTTTCGCGATCACCACACCAGCGGGGATTTCATCAAGCAGCGACTGCTGGAGACAGGCTGGGTGCAGCAACTGCGAGGCCTGGACGACGGTCCTGCCCAGGTGTTCATGCACCCGGCGTCGCAGGGGGGGGTGGGGCTCATCATGCCCTACAGCAAGGACTTCTGCGCCGGCTGCAACCGGCTGCGGGTCTCCTCCGTGGGCAAGCTGCACCTGTGCCTCTTTGGTGACAACGGGGTGGAGTTGCGGGATCTGCTGACGGCCGACGACCAGCAGGAGGCGCTGCAGTGGCGGATCCGCCAGGCGCTGACCGGCAAGGCCGCCACCCACCGCCTGCACGACGGCAATGCGGGCATGACCCCCCACCTGGCCTCCATCGGCGGCTGACCCCGATCGCCAGGCCCAAATGGCCAGCGATTAATTAGCAATCCTCACATAGGGGTAATTTGCCTTGCCCCTGTCTTGCCTAATTGCGCCAAGGGTTTGATCCAGCGCAAGAATCCCCCCTGTTTATCCCCCTGGTGGTATATCCCCTGACTTGTCAGGGCCGCAATATACACCCACGCTTATAATTGGCATTGAAAATGCCAGTCACGGGATCCGCGCGGGGGCATTCGTCCCCGAAAAGAGGAGTCGATATGACCGACGGGGTCAACTTGTCACGCAGAGGCCTGTTTCGGGGACGCCTGAGCGCCCCCAAGGCTGGGATCCAGTTGCCCTGGTCCGTCTCCTGGGACGAGTTCGTGGCCGGCTGTACCCGCTGCGGCGACTGTCTGGCGGCCTGTCCGGAGCAGATCCTGATCAAGGGAGACGGGGGCTTCCCCACGGTGGATTTTCACCGCGGCGAGTGCACCTTCTGCACCGAGTGTGTGAGCGCCTGCCAGGCGCCGGTGTTCAGGCCGACAACCCAGACACCCTGGGAGTATGTGGCCCATATCGAGGCGGGCTGTCTGGCCACTGCCCAGGTGTTCTGCCAGCGCTGTCAGGACAGCTGCGAGCAGCAGGCCATCCGCTTTTCCCCCCGGCTGGGGCGCGTACCCACCCCCGGCATCCATGCCGAGTCGTGCAACGGCTGCGGGGCCTGCGTAGCGGATTGCCCAGTGGGCAGTATCAGCATCGGTCTGTCTCGTGGCGAGGCTTCGCGATGACCCAAGAGACGAACAAGTTGGAAAACGGTGATATGACGCGAGAAGAGTTCCATGTATCCAGCCTGGTGGTGCTGACCCAGCCCGATCTGCGCCACGCCCTGGCAGAGCGGATTGCGACCCTGGACGGGGCCGAGATCCACGCCGTCAGCGAGGAGGGCAAGCTGGTGGTGACCTTGGAGGGGCCGAGCCAGCGCCCCATCATGGCGGCCATCGACACCATTCAGGGGTTGCCCGGGGTGCTCTCTGCGGCCCTGATCTACCACCAGTTCGATGAAATGGACGCCGAAGATGGGGAATAAGGCGTCATGTGGCAGAAGCGCAAGAGTCGTTCGCTGACCGCCACGGGTAATACACGGGATGCCGGGTCTGTTGTCTGCGTTCGATGAACGAAAAGCCCAGAGCAAAGGAATAAAGCGCCATGGAGCTGAGCCAGCGCGGCTCGTCACAATGGCTGTCATTGATGTGATTAAGCAATGCGAGGATATGTCATGAAGCTGAGTCGACGCGACTTTATGAAGGCCAATGCGGTGGCGGCAGCCGCTGCCGTGGCCGGTGTCAGTGCCCCCACTCTGGCGGCGAACCTGATCACCAGTACCGACAAGACCGCCATCACCTGGGACAAGGCACCGTGCCGCTTCTGCGGGACCGGCTGTTCCGTGCTGGTGGGCTCCCAGGCTGGCCGCGTCGTGGCGACCCAGGGGGATCCCGATGCACCGGTCAACCGTGGCCTGAACTGCATCAAGGGCTACTTCCTCTCCAAGATCATGTACGGGGAGGATCGCCTGACCCAGCCCATGCTGCGCATGACGAACGGCAAGTTCGACAAGAACGGCAACTTCGCCCCCATCAGTTGGGATCAGGCCTTCGACATCATGGCCGAGAAGTTCAAGGCGACCCTGAAAGAGAAGGGCCCGACCGCCGTCGGCATGTTCGGCTCCGGCCAGTGGACCGTCTGGGAAGGCTATGCCGCCGCCAAGCTGATGAAGGCAGGCCTGCGCTCCAACAACCTGGATCCCAATGCCCGTCACTGCATGGCCACCGCGGTAGTGGGCTTCATGCGTACCTTCGGCATGGATGAACCCATGGGCTGCTACGACGACATCGAGCAGGCCGACGCCTTCGTGCTGTGGGGCTCCAACATGGCCGAGATGCACCCCATCCTCTGGTCGCGCATCTCCGATCGCCGTCTGTCCCACCAGGATGTGCAGGTGCACGTGCTCTCCACCTTCGAGCACCGCAGCTTCGAGCTGGCGGACAACGGGCTGGTGTTCACCCCCCAGACCGATCTGGCGATCCTCAACTACATCGCCAACTACATCATCCAGAACGACAAGGTGAACTGGGAGTTCGTCAACAAGCACACCCAGTTCCGCAAAGGGGTGACCGACATCGGTTACGGCCTGCGTCCCACCAACCCGCTGCAGCAAAAGGCCAAGAACCCGGACAGCGGCGACTCCACCCCCATGAGCTTCGACGACTTCGCCAAGTTCGTGGCGGATTACGATCTGGAGTCCGTCTCCAAGCTCTCCGGCGTGCCCAAGGACAAGCTCGAGAAGCTGGCCCAGATCTATGCGGATCCGGACAAGAAGGTGGTCTCTTACTGGACCATGGGGTTCAACCAGCACACCCGTGGCGTCTGGGCCAACAACCTCTGCTACAACATCCACCTGCTGACCGGCAAGATCTCCCAGCCGGGCTCCGGCCCCTTCTCCCTGACCGGCCAGCCCTCCGCCTGTGGTACCGCCCGTGAAGTGGGTACCTTCGCCCACCGTCTGCCGGCGGACATGGTGGTCACGGATCCCAAACACCGCGCCATCGCCGAGAAGATCTGGAAGCTGCCGGAAGGCACCATCCCGGAGCAGGTGGGCTACCACGCCGTGCTGCAAAACCGCATGCTCAAGGATGGCAAGCTCAACGCCTACTGGGTGATGTGCAACAACAACATGCAGGCCGGCCCGAACATGAACGAAGAGGCGCTGCCCGGTTATCGCAACCCGGCCAACTTCATCGTGGTCTCCGACCCTTATCCGACCGTGACCGCCCAGGCGGCCGACCTCATCCTGCCCACCGCCATGTGGGTGGAGAAAGAGGGGGCCTATGGCAACGCCGAACGTCGCACCCAGTTCTGGCACCAGCAGGTGAAGGCACCGGAAGGGGCCAAGTCCGACCTGTGGCAGCTGATGGAGTTCTCCAAACGCTTCACCGTGGAAGAGGTGTGGCCGGCTGAGTTGATTGCCAAGATGCCGGAAGTGAAGGGCAAGACCCTGTTCGACGTGCTCTATGCCAACGGCCAGGTGAACCAGTTCCCGAAAGAGCAGAGCAAGGGGGCCCTGAACGACGAGGCCGAGCACTTTGGTTTCTACGTCCAGAAGGGGCTGTTCGAGGAGTACGCCTCCTTCGGTCGCGGCCATGGCCACGACCTGGCGCCGTTCGATCAGTATCACGAAGCCCGTGGCCTGCGCTGGCCGGTGGTGGACGGCAAGGAGACCCTGTGGCGCTATCGCGAAGGGTTCGACCCTTACGTGAAGGCGGGGGAGGGGGTGCGCTTCTACGGCAAGCCCGATGGCAAGGCGGTGATCTTCGCGCTGCCCTATGAGCCGGCTGCCGAAGCTCCGGACAAAGAGTACGACATGTGGCTCTCCACCGGTCGCGTGCTGGAGCACTGGCACACCGGCACCATGACCCGTCGCGTGCCCGAGCTCTATCGCGCCTTCCCGGATGCGGTGCTGTTCATGCACCCGGAAGATGCCAAGGCCCGTGGCGTGCGCCGTGGTGAAGAGGTGATCGTCTCCTCCCGCCGGGGCGAGGTGAAGACCCGGGTCGAGACCCGCGGCCGCAACCGTCCGCCCAAGGGACTGGTGTTCATGCCCTTCTTCGATGCGAGCCAGCTGGTCAACAAGCTGACCCTGGACGCCACCGATCCGCTCTCCAAGGAGACGGATTACAAGAAGTGCGCCGTCAAGGTCATGAAGGCCTGAGGCGGGGGAGCGCGAGATGAGTCGTAGTCGGCGCCAGTTTCTGGCCGACATGGCCAAGGGGGTCTGCGGTGTGGGCCTGCTTGGCGTGGGGCTCGGCGGCGTGGCGCGCCAGCAGGTGCAGGCTTTGCCTGCCCAGGCGCTGCGCCCGCCGGCCGCCCTCGACGAGGCCGAGTTTCTCGGCGCCTGCGTGCGCTGCGGGCTCTGCGTCGAGGCATGCCCCTACGACACCCTCAAGCTCGCCCGGCTGTTTGAACCCGTGACCACCGGCACCCCCTACTTCAAGGCGCGCGCCGTTCCGTGCGAGATGTGTGACGACATCCCCTGCGTGGCGGCCTGCCCGAGCGGGGCGCTGGATCGGGCCATGACCGATATCGATCAGGCGCGGATGGGGGTGGCGGTGCTCATCGATCACGAGACCTGCCTCAACTACCTGGGGCTGCGCTGCGACGTTTGCTACCGGGTCTGCCCCCTCATCGACAAGGCCATTACCTTGGAGCTGCAGCACAACCCGCGCACAGGCAAGCACGCCATGTTCCTGCCCACGGTGCACAGCGATCTCTGCACCGGCTGCGGCAAGTGCGAGCACGCCTGCGTGCTGGAGGAGGCGGCCATCAAGGTGGTGCCTCGCCAGCTTGCCAAGGGGGAGCTGGGTCACCACTACCGGCTCGGCTGGGAAGAGAAGGCGAAGGCGGGCAAATCGCTCATCGGCGACAGGCTCACCCTGCCGACCCGCAAACCGGAGGGTCTATGAGTCGGTATCCAGGGGCCGAGGCCACGGCCAGGCTGGGGTGGTGGCGTGCCCACCGCTTCCTGCTGCTGCGCCGGCTTTGCCAGTTCGGGGTGCTGGGGCTGTTCCTGCTGGGGCCGCTCGCGGGCATCTGGATCCTCAAGGGCAACCTCTCCAGCTCCCTGCTGCTGGAGACGGTGCCCCTCACGGATCCCCTGACCCTGTTGCAGTCGGTGGCGGCGGGCCAGTGGCCCATCCCCACCCTGTGGCTCGGGGCCGGGCTGGTGCTCGCGGGTTACTGGCTGGTCGGGGGGCGGGTGTTCTGCTCCTGGGTCTGTCCAGTCAACCTGGTCACCGATGTCGCCGCCTGGCTCAGGGGGCGGCTCGGGCTCAAGGGCAATGGTCAGTTCAACCGCGCTACCCGCTACTGGCTGCTGGCCATGGTGCTGGTGGCGCCGGCCATCACAGGCGTGCTGGTGTGGGAGCTGGTCAATCCGGTGTCGCTCACCCTGCGGGGCCTGCTGTTTGGCATGGGGGCGGGCTGGGGCCTGCTGGCGGTGCTGTTCCTGTTCGACCTTTTTGTGGTGGAGCGGGGCTGGTGCGGCCACCTCTGTCCGGTGGGGGCCTTCTATGCCCTGGTCAACCGGGTCGGGTTCATCAAGATTGCAGCCTCGGGGCGCGAGCGGTGCAGCAACTGCATGGATTGTTATGCGGTCTGCCCGGAGCGTCCCATCCTGCGCGGCCCCGTTCACGGTGCCAGGCGTGGTCACGGGCCCTTGATTGCGGCTCAGGAGTGTACCAACTGCGGCCGTTGCATCGATGTCTGCGCGGAGCAAGTTTTTGAAATCACTGTAGGTTTTGCCCTCAAGGCAGAGAAAACGTCGGAGAACACATAATGAAGAAGCTGATTGGAGCAATGCTGGCCTGCCTGATGGCGGGTTCCTTGATGGCGGCCGTCCCCGAGATCACCAACAGCACGGGGGGCATCAAGTCGGAGCGGGGAAGCACAGATCTGGTGACGGATGCCGACGCGGCCCCTCTGAAGAACTTTCGCAAGGATGGCGACCTCTACGATCGCCAGTACATGCACCAGCCCCCGCTGATCCCCCACGACACCCGCAACTATGAAGTGGACAACAAGGTCAACAAGTGCCTGGCCTGTCACAGCTTCAAGAATGCCAGTGCCATGAAGGCCCCCAAGATAAGCCCCACCCACTTCGAGACCCGCGACGGCATGACCCTGGGCGAAGTCTCTCCGCGCCGCTACTTCTGTCTGCAGTGCCACGTGCCGCAAGCGGACGCCAAGCCGCTGGTGAACAATACCTTCAAACCGGTTGAAGCGTTGAACTGAGGAGCCCATAGATGAAATTACCCGGCTTTGTGAAGCGTCTGTGGACCACCTTCAAGTCACCGTCGAAGGCGGCCCTCTGGGTCATCCTGCTGATGGGCTTCTTCGGTGGCGTCATCTTCTGGGGCGGGTTCAACACCGCCATGGAAGCGTCCAACACCGAGGCCTTCTGCACCGGTTGCCACGAGATGAAGGACAACGTGTTCGTGGAGTACCGCGACACCATCCACTACGCCAACCGCTCCGGCGTGCGGGCCAGCTGCCCGGATTGCCACGTACCCCACGAGTGGACCTACAAGATCATCCGCAAGGTGCAGGCCTCCAAGGAGCTGTGGGGCATGATCACCGGCAAGGTGGATACCCGCGAGAAGTTTGAATCCCACCGGCGGGAGATGGCCGAGCGGGAGTGGCAGCGGATGAAGGAGACGGATTCGCGCGAGTGCCGCAACTGCCACAACTTCGAGTACATGGACTTCTCCCTGCAAGGGCGTCGGGCCGCCCAGATGCACTCCACCAACCTGGCAAGCGGGGCCAACACCTGCATCGACTGCCACAAGGGGATTGCGCACCAACTGCCTGACATGAAAGGGGTGCCAGGCTTCTGATGGGAAGGCCGCCGGATCCTCGGGATCCGGCGGCCTTCGAGATTAATGGGCAATGACGCCCCCCAGCCAGACATCTTTTGATAGAATCCCTTCCCGGCAACGCGGCGCCCACCGGCTCCTTTCATGGCTGGCACCAAGGTGCGGCGCGTTCACCTCATCCTCTCGTGGTCAATGATTGACAGGAATGGCCCCAATGGCACCCAAACACAGCGAATTCATCCCTCTCAAGATCGCCGTCCTGACGGTTTCCGACAGTCGCACCGCTGCCGATGACAGCTCGGGGGACTATCTGGTCGAGGCCCTGACCCAGACCGGCCACGTGCTGGCCGATCGGGCGCTCTGTCCAGACAACCTGTTTCGCATCCGCGCCCAGGTGAGCGACTGGATTGCCGACGAGGGAGTCCAGGTGGTGCTCATCAACGGCGGCACCGGCTTCAACGAGCAGAACCGGGTGCCCGAGGCGGTCGGCGTGCTGTTCGAGCGCACGGTGCAGGGTTTTGGCGAGATGTTCCGCCAGCTCTCGTTTGCCGAGATAAAAGGCTCCGCCATGCAGAGCCGTGCCCTGGCCGGGCTCGCCAATCGCACCCTGATCTGCTGCCTGCCCGGCTCCACCGGCGCCTGCCGCCTGGGCTGGGAACAGCTTATCCGGGATCAGCTCGACGCCCGTACCCGGCCGTGCAACTTCGTGACCCATCTGTGATCCCGGGAGTAAACCCGGATCATCCATCTTATTTTTCGATAGGGGCATAGATGAACCTGACCCATCTCAACCAGAGCGGCGAGGCCCACATGGTGGATGTCACCGACAAGCAGGTGACCGAACGCGAGGCCCGCGCCGAGGCTTTCGTGACCATGGCCCCCGAGACCCTGGCGTTGATCCTGAGCGGTCAGCACCACAAGGGGGACGTGTTCGCCACCGCCCGCATCGCCGGCATCATGGCGGCCAAGAAGACCGCCGACCTTATTCCCCTGTGCCATCCCCTGGCCCTGACCCGGGTGGAGGTAGAGATAGCCCCCCAGACGGCGCACAATCGGGTCCATATCCGCACTCTGTGCAAGCTCTCGGGCAAGACCGGGGTGGAGATGGAGGCGCTCACCGCCGCCTCGGTGGCGGCCCTGACCATCTACGACATGTGCAAGGCGGTGCAAAAGGACATGGTGATCGAGCAGGTGCGTCTGGTGGAGAAAAAGGGCGGCAAGTCCGGTCATTTCCAACTGGGTGCGACCAAAGGAGAGCAGGCATGATCAAGGTTCTGTTTTTTGCGCAGGTGCGTGAGCTGGTCGGCTGCGACGAGCTCAGCCTGCCTTGCGACTACGCCAGTGCCGATGCCCTTCGCGCCGCCTTGAGCGAGCGGGGTGACAAGTGGGCGCTGGCACTCGAATCCGGCAAGCTCCTGGTGGCGGTCAACCAGACCCTGGTGCCGCTGGATACCCCCCTCCATGATGGGGATGAGGTCGCCTTCTTCCCGCCGGTGACCGGAGGTTAAGGATGAACGAGATAATGACCGTAGATCGCGCCACTGAGCTGCGGGACTGTGGTGAGGCCGCCTTCTTCCCTCTCCTTCCAGTGACGACAGGAGGCTGACCATGACCGATCGCATTCTGGTGCAGCGGGATGACTTCTCGCTGGCCGACGAATATGCCCGCCTTGCTGCCCGGCAGGACACAGGCGCGATTGTCAGCTTTGTCGGCAAGGTGCGCGACTTCAATCAGGGGGAGCATGTAAAAGGGCTGGCCCTCGAACACTACTCCGGCATGACCGAGAAGGCGCTGGCGGGCATCGTGGCCGAGGCCCGCGGGCGCTGGCCCCTGCAGGAGTGCACCCTCATTCACCGCATCGGCGAGCTGCTGCTCGGGGATCAGATCGTGCTGGTGGTGGTGAGCAGCGCCCACCGCGAGGCGGCTTTCGAGGCCTGCCACTTCATCATGGATTTCTTGAAGACCCGGGCGCCGTTCTGGAAAAAAGAGCTGACCGCCGACGGGGTGCAACGCTGGGTCGAGGCCAGGGCGAGCGATGACGCCGCCCTGGCCCGCTGGCAACAAGGGGAGTGAGCCTCGGGCTCGTGTCAATCGATCCGGCTGTGCCGGAACATAAGGAGCAACGGAATGAAGAGATGGGTATCCGTGTTGGTGCTGGGGGCCGGCGCCATGTACAGCGGTGCTGTGCTGGCTGACGAGGTCAAGGTGGCGGTCGCGGCCAACTTCAAGGGCACCATAGAGCGCATCGGCAAGGAGTTCACCGCCAAGACCGGCCACAGCGTCGTCATCAGTTCGGCGGCCACCGGCGTGCTCTATACCCAGATCACCCACGGTGCACCCTTCGATCTCTTCCTCTCGGCCGACGTGGCGACCCCTCAAAAGCTGGAGTCGGAAGGCAAGGGGAGCGAACGCTTCACCTATGCCATCGGTCAGCTCGGCCTCTGGCAGAAGGGGGGGCCTGCTCCTGACGAGGCCACCTTGCGCCACTGGCAGGGGGAGCTGGCCATCGCCAACCCCAAGACAGCGCCCTATGGCGCTGCCGCCATGGCGACCCTGGCTCATCTCAAGATCGATCCCAAGCAGTATCGGGTGCTGACCGGCACCAACATCAGCCAGACCTGGCAGTTCGTCGATACCGGCAATGCGAAGCTGGGCTTCGTCGCCTGGGCCAATCTGGTGGAGGCGGGCAAGACCGGCGAAGCCTGGGCGGTGCCGGCCAGCTTCTATCCC
Organism: Aeromonas sp. PrichA-15; assembly: GCF_017939245.1. Lineage (NCBI taxonomy): Bacteria > Pseudomonadati > Pseudomonadota > Gammaproteobacteria > Aeromonadales > Aeromonadaceae > Aeromonas > Aeromonas sp. PrichA-15. The sequence continues at coordinate 121,535 of NZ_JAGKRH010000001.1, forward strand.
CCCATCGAGCAGCAGGCCCTGGTGCTGAAGAAAGGGGCGGCGGTGGATGCCCTGGTGGCCTGGCTCAAGGGGCCGGGACAAGCGCAGATCAAGGCGGCGGGTTACGCCCTGCCGCAGTAAGCGCCCGGCGTCTGCCGGCCAGCCCCGTGCTGGCCAGATCCGGTGCCTGATGTGTCCCAAGGCGGCGCCCGTCATGACGGCGCCCTGTTTTTTATCGACACCCGAGAGGGGACCCTATGAGTGAAGGGGATCTGCTGGCGGTCTGGCTGACCCTGAAACTGGCGGCCAGCACTACTGCCATCCTGCTGCTGCTGTCGCCGCCGCTCGCCTGGTGGTTGTCTCGCAGCCAGCACCGGCTGCGCCCCATGGTGGAGGCCATGGTGGCCCTGCCGCTGGTGCTGCCGCCCACCGTGCTCGGTTTCTATCTGCTGCTGGCCTTCTCCCCGGAGTACGGCCTCGGTGACTGGTGGCGGGAGACCTTCGGGGCCCCGCTCGCCTTCAGCTTTCTCGGCCTGCTCATCGCCTCCGTCATCTATTCGCTCCCCTTCGTGGTACAGCCCCTCACCTCCGCCTTCGTCAACATGGGCAACAAGGAGCTGGAGGCTGCCGCCACCCTGGGGATGGGCCCGTTTGAGCGCTTCTTTCGCATCATCCTGCCCATGACGCTGCCCAGCTTCGTGATGGCGGCGGCGCTGGGCTTTGCCCACACCCTGGGGGAGTTCGGGGTGGTGCTGATGATCGGCGGCAACATTCCCGGGGAGACCCAGGTGCTCTCCATCGCCCTGTTTGATCACGTGGAGGCGATGGATTACCAGAATGCCCATATTCTGGCAGGCGGCCTGATGGGCTTCTCCCTGGTGATGCTGGTGCTGGTCTACGGCGTGCTGCAACGTCGGCAACGGAGGCTGTTCGGATGAGCCTCTACCTCAAGGCCAGACGTGATTTCGGCCCCTTCACCCTGGCGTGCGATCTGGCGTTGCCCCCCAGCCGCATCCTCGGCCTGTTCGGTCCTTCGGGCTGTGGCAAGAGCACCCTGCTGCGCATCATCGCCGGGCTCGACAAGGCCCCGGGCGATGCCCTGCGCTGGCAGGGGCGCGAGCTTGCAGCCCTGCCCCCCGAGGCGCGGCGCATCGGGCTGGTGTTTCAGGATGCTCGTCTCTTCCCCCACCTGAGCGTGCTCGGCAACCTGCAACTGGCGGCTCGCAAGGGGAGGGGGCGCTGGCAGCCAGAGGATCTGGCTGCGCGTCTTGGCTTTGCCGAGCTGCTGGGGCAACCGGCCCACGGCCTTTCCGGCGGTCAGCGTCAGCGGGTGGCACTGGCCAGGGCCTTGCTGGCCGAGCCTGATCTGCTGCTGCTGGATGAACCCTTCTCGGCGCTGGACAGGCGCAGCCGCATCCATCAGGCCCACGTGCTCAAGGGCTTGCAGCAGGAGAGCGGCATCCCCATGATCTTCGTCAGCCACGCCATGGAGGAGGTGAGCCTGCTCTGCGATGGACTGGTGCTGCTGGCAGAGGGACGGGTGGAGGCCCAGGGCACCCCCGAGGAGATCTTCGCCCGCACCGACCTGTCGCTGGCCAGTCGCGACGACGTCGGGGTCATGCTATCGGCGACCCTGTCCCACTACGACGAGCACGAGCAGATGGCGACCCTGCGACTCGGGGAGCAGACCCTGATGGTGACCATGGAGCATGCCCCCGATGAAGCAGGCCCCTTGCAGATCAAGGTGGCGGCGCGGGATCTGGTGATCGCCACCGAGCCCATCGTGCACTCCAGCCTCTCCAACTGCCTCGAGACCCGGCTGCTGGAGGTGCGGGAGGTGCGACCGGGGCAGACCCTGTTGCAGTTGGCTCTCGGGCAGCAGATACTGCTGGCCCGGATCACCAGCCGCTCCGCGCAGCGGCTCGCCCTGACGCCGGCCATGCGCCTCTACGCCTACATCAAGGCGGTGAGCCTGGTGGGAGAGGGGTAGACAGGGGACCGGAGTACGGATTGGCTGGCCATGAGTGGCCGGCATGGCGTCGAGAAAGGGGGGACGGGTGCGTCGCAATCAGGTAATGAAATCCCATGGCTTGGCCCTGCGCAGTGCGGGGGAGGGGCCCTTGCTGCTCTTGCTGCACGGGCTGGGCTCTTCCAGCCTCGACTGGCAGGCGCAGATCGAGCGTTTTTCCGAGCGCTACCGGGTGGTGGCCATGGACTTGCGCGGCCACGGCCAGAGCATGCAGGAGGGGCCCTTTGACGTGCCCACCCTGGCGGCGGACGTGGCCCGCTGGCTCGACGAGCAGCCCGAGCCTGCCTGGGTAGTGGGGTTGTCGCTCGGTGCCATGGTGGCGCTGGAGCTGGCGCTGCAACTGCCCCACAAGGTGCAGGGGCTGGTGCTGGTCAACGGCTTCAGCGAATTTCTGCTGGAGACGCCAAAGGAGCAGGAGCGCTATGCCATGCGCCTCAAGTGGCTGCGCTGGTTCGGCATGCGGCCGCTGGCGTGGTGGCTCGGTCGCGAACTCTTTCCCGGCCCCGATCTCGCCCAGGTGCGCCACACCTTCCGGGGGCGCTTCGTGCGCAACAAAAAGAAGACCTACAAGGCGCTGCTGGAGGCGCTGCCCGGCTGGTCGGTGCGGGCTCGTCTCGGCACCCTCTGGCAGCCGGTGGCTATCATCTCCACCAGTCACGACTATCTGCCCCTGGCGCGGCGGGTGGAGCAGTTCGCCTCCCTGCCCAATGCCACCATCCACACTCCGGATGGTCACCACGCCTGGCCGGCGGAAGATCCTGCCGGGTTCAATCATCTGTTGCAGCGGATCCTCTCAACCCATTGAGGGGAGCAGACAGCAGAGGTAGATAAAAAAGCCGAACCCCGGGGTTCGGCTTTTTTGTGGGCGCTGCTCAGGGCCTTGAGCAGACCGGGCAGTCGGGGCGTTTGGGCAGTTTCAGCTCGCGAAAGCTGCCACCCAGACCGTCGATCATCAGCAGGCGGCCGCTGTAGCTTTTGCCCATGCCCGCCAGCAGCTTGATGGCTTCGAGCGCCTGCAGGCTGCCCACCAGCCCCACCACGGGGGCCAGCACCCCCGCCTCGACACAGGTGAGGGCCTGATCGCCAAAGAGGGCGCTGAGACAGGCGTAGCAGGGTTCATCCTCCTGCCAGGTGAAGCTGCAAAGCTGCCCTTCCAGCCGGATGGCGGCGCCGCTGACCAGGGGCACCTTGTGCTGGCGGGCACGCTGGTTGAGGAGGTTGCGGATGGCGACGTTGTCGGTGCAGTCGAGCACCAGCTGATGGCCTGGCAGCAGGGCATTGAGCAGCGCCTCGTCGGCGAGGGCGGCGTGGGTCTCCACCTCGAGCCAGGGGGTGAGGGCGCGCAGGGACGTCGCCGCGGACTCCACCTTGAGCTGGCCGATGCGCGCGTCGCTGTGAAGCACCTGGCGCTGCAAATTGGAGAGCTCCACCCGATCGAAATCCACCAGAGTGAGGTGGCCGACCCCGGCCACCGCCAGATACTGGCTGGCGGCGCAGCCGAGGCCCCCGGCGCCGATGACCAGCACGCGTGATTGCTTGAGCGCCTCCTGTCCCTCGAAGTCGAAGGATTTGAGCACGATCTGGCGGTTGTAGCGAAGGAGCTCGGCGTCGCTCAGGATCTCGCTCACAGCAGCAGCCCCGAGAAGGGCTCGACGGTGACCGTCTCACCGGCGGCCACCTTGCCGCGCTCCTGCTCGAGCACGATGTAGCAGTTGGCCCGGGACAGGGAGCTGAACACCCCGGAGTCCTGGGAGCCGGTGCTGCGTACCTCGAGGCCATTCGGGCCCACGCTCAGGATGCCGCGCTGGAAGTCCAGGCGCCCCGGGCTCTTCTTGAGCGGCGCTGTCGCCAGGGCCTGGAGGGGGTGCGGGCGTGCAAACTGCTGACCGGCCAGCCTGGCCAGGGCCGGTTGCACCAGCTGATCGAAGGTGACCATGGCGGAGACCGGGTTGCCCGGCAGACCGAAGAACCAGGCGTTTGGCAACCGGCCAAAGGCGAAGGGTTTGCCCGGCTTGATGGCGAGCTTCCAGAAGCCAATTTCTCCGAGCTCTTCGAGCAGTTGCTTGGTGAAGTCCGCTTCTCCCACCGAGACTCCCCCGGTGGTGATCAGGGCATCGGCCTCGCGGTCGGCCTGCAAGAAGGCGGCGCGCAGGGCCGCCGGATCATCGGGGATGATGCCAAGGTCCAGGCACTCACAGCCCATGCGGCTCAGCATCGCCTTGACCCCGTAGCGGTTGGAGTCGTAGATGTCCCCGTGCTGGAGCGGGATGCCCAGAGGCTTGAGCTCGTCCCCTGTGCTGAAGATGGCGACCTTGAGGGGACGGCGCACCGTGACGTTCGCGATGCCAAGGGAGGCGAGCAGCGGCAGCTCCCTGGGGCTCAGGCGCAGGCCGCTTTCGAGCACCTGGGCACCCTGCGCCAGATCCTCGCCGCGGCGACGGATGTTCTGGCCAGCAACGGGGCGGGTCAGGAAAGTGATCCCGTTGTCGCCGGCTTGCGTTTCTTCCTGCATCACCACAGCGTCTGCACCCGGGGGCACAGGGGCCCCGGTCATGATGCGGATGCAGTGGCCGGCGGGCCACTCCCCCTCATAGGGCTGGCCCGCAAAGGCCTTGCCCGCCACGGGGAGCGGCACCCCGGCGGCGAGATCCGCCAGGCGCACGGCATAGCCGTCCATGGCGGCGTTGTCGAAGGGGGGCACGAAGAGGGGGGAGCTTATCTCCTCGGCCAGGATCCGATCCAGCGCCTGGGGCAGGGGCAACCGCTCCGTCTCGCAGCAGCAGGTGAGTTGTTCCAGCATCCCTTGCAGGGCCTTGTCCAAGGGGAGGAGTGCACCGGTATCGAATCCCATCATCATGACCTCTCTGGTGTGTAGGGGGCGGATTATCCCAAAAATCCGCTCCGATGGGCAGACCGAAGGTGCGGTAATGGGGGGCAGATGCCCCGGAGTGATCGGATTATGGGGCGCTATCCCGTTGAATTACCTCCTGATGGGTAACCTGGGCGAGGCTTGCGCGGGATGGCAGGTGGGGAAGAGGCGGCACGGCCGTGCGCCTTGCCCCCGAATGGGCAGGCCGGTGCGGACAAAACGGGGTGGTTTGGCATAAAGTCGGGCACCGGGCTTGAGTTAGACAGAATTATGACAATAATCGCCCTGTAAGATTGCGCCGCGGTACCATGCCGCAGGCCAGCACAGTCCCTGAGCGTGGGAGAGAAACACGATGACGAGCTTAAGCCAGGAAGCCCTGTTGGTCAGGGCGGCGCTCGAGGCCGAGGGCCTTGAGACACCTCTGGTGGCCAATGAATTGAGCGGCCAGCAGAAAAAGGAAAAAATCGAAGGTCATATGCGCGCCATCATGGAGACGCTGGGACTGGATCTGGCCGACGACAGTCTGGCCGAGACCCCTCACCGCATTGCCAAGATGTACGTGAACGAGATCTTCTCCGGCCTCGACTATGCCACCTTCCCCAAGGTGACGGTGATCGAGAACAAGATGAAGGTGGACGAGATGATCATGGTGCGGGACATCAGCCTCACCAGCACCTGCGAGCACCACTTCGTCACCATAGACGGCTTTGCCCACGTGGCCTACATTCCCCGCGGCAAGGTGATTGGCCTGTCGAAGATCAACCGCATCGTGCAGTTCTTCGCCCGCCGTCCCCAGGTACAGGAGCGGCTGACCCAGCAGATCCTGCTGGCGTTGCAGACCCTGCTTGGCACCAGGGACGTGGCCATCAGCATCAAGGCGACCCACTTCTGCGTGAAGGCCCGTGGCGTGATGGACTCCACCTCCTACACCACCACCACCTCCCTGGGCGGCGTCTTCAAGACCCAGCCCGACACCCGCGCCGAGTTCCTCGGTGGTCTGAAAGGGTAGTGCTCCCGGGGCCTGTCGCCGACAGGCCCCGTCTCCTTTTCCTCACTTTTTTTGAAAAATACCTAAAGTTGTGACCGTGTCGGTCGCTATGGCTCTCCGTGTTGTCGGACGGTCTGGTTGACGCCGACACCCCGGGCCCGCCCTTGTGCGCGCCGACAGGGACGAGATGTGCTGCCAAGGAGGGTAGTGAAGGCGCAGGCCAGGCCTGCGCCCAGCAATGCCACTTGTTTTCCCCCATGCAGGACATGCCATGAACACCATGACGATAGGCAAAAAACTTACCGCCGGCTTTGCCGTACTCGGCCTGATGATGGCCTTTATCGGCGGCTTCTCGCTGTTTGAATTCAGCAAGATGAACCGCGCCGCCATCGGCTTTACCGACAGTATCCTGCCCGCCGTCGTGCGCACCAGCACCCTCGGCGAGACCATCAATGCCCTGCGCCGCTACGAACTGGATGTCTTCCTGGTGGCGGACGATGCCCAGCAGAGGGCCCGCTATCGCAACGAGAGCGAGAAGAGCCTGCAAGAGGCTGCGCGCCAGATAGTGGCCCACGATGGCACCATCTGGGCGGAGGATCGGGAGGAGCGCCGCGCCTTTGACATCGTCAAGGCGGACTGGGAGCGATATGTCGCCCTGCACCAGCGCATCCGGCAGATGCAGGACTCGGGACAGATGGCCGAAGCCCAGCACCTCTTCATGGGGGAGGGGGTTACCCTCTATACCAATCTGACCAAGTCGGTGGGTGAGCTTATCCGCATCAACCACGGCTACTCCGTGGGCTCCCGTGCCGAGGTGGTGGACGCCTTTGACAGCGCCAAACTGAGCGTGACCCTGGCCCTGGTGATCGGCCTGGCCCTGGTTGTCGCCCTCTCGGTGGTGCTGACCCGCCAGATCCGCGACCCGCTCATCATGCTGGCCCGTCAGGCCCAGCGCATCGCGAGCGGGGATCTCGGTCGGGGCGAGCTGCAGGAGTGGGTCCGCGGCAACCGCTTCAACCGCGACGAGCTGGGTCAGCTGGGGTCGGCCATCGACCGGATGCAGGGGGCACTGGCAGAGCTGGTGAGTGAAATCTCCGGCTCGGTGAGCCAGCTCAGCAGCGCGGTAGAGGAGGTGAGCGCCATCTCCGAGCAGTCCGCCAAAGGCATGGCAAGCCAGCAGGGAGAGGTCTCTCAGGTCGCCACCGCCATGAACGAGATGCAGTCCACCGTCAATGAGGTGGCTCGCAACACCACGGACGCCATGGGGGCGGCCAAGCAGGCTTCCCGCACCTCCACCCAGGGCAACCAGGTAGTGCGCAGCGCCATCGGCAGCATAGAGCAGGTCTCCCGCCAGATAGAGCAGGCCGGGAGCGTGGTGCAGCAACTGGAGACCGACAGCGCCAGCATCAGCATGGTGCTGGACGTGATTCGCGGCATCGCCGAGCAGACCAACCTGCTGGCCCTCAACGCGGCCATCGAAGCGGCCCGGGCTGGCGAGCAGGGCCGTGGCTTTGCGGTGGTGGCGGACGAGGTGCGCAGTCTGGCCCAGCGCACCCAGGCGTCCACCGCCGAGATCAGCAAGATGATCGAGGTGTTGCAGGAGCGCACCGCCGAGGCGGGCAGCGCCATGCAGCTGAGCCGTCAGCAGATGCAGGAGAGCGTGGAGCTGGCGCGGGAAGCGGGGAGCAGCATCGACAGCATCAATGGCGCCGTCACCCAGATAACCGACATGAACACCCTGATCGCCACCGCCACCGAGCAGCAGAACGCGGTCACCGAGGAGCTCAATCGCAGCATCGTCAAGATCCACACCGCCGCCGACGAGAATGCCCAGGGGGCGCAGCAGACCGCCCAGGCCTGTGTCGAGCTGAGCAAGCTGGCCAATACCCTGCACCATATGACCCAGCGCTTCACCCTCTGAGTCTTGTTGCCACCCGGCACAGCGCAGAAGGCCCCGCCAATCGGCGGGGCCTTGTTGTTTGTCATCGCCCCCCCTGTGCCCGTTTCAACCGGCCCGCCTGCCCCGTCACCTACCGGATGGGGGGATGACATGCCGGATGTTCGAATTCGCTCACAAATCGGCGATTAATTTCATGCGGGGCCGTTTACGACCTGTTTGCGAGCCCGTATAATGAGCCTGTTTTGTGGCGTTGTTGATCAAATCCGTCGCTGGATGGCCGTTCCCCAACCCGTTGATACCACTCAATTCACTGGCTGGCGAACAGGCATACCAAGCCCTATCAGCTTGTTCATCACCTTCACGCCAGCCAGGATTTCGCCCACCTGGGCGT
>NZ_JAGKRH010000170.1:0-7559 GCF_017939245.1 Aeromonas sp. PrichA-15
AGTGTGCTAACGCCAGGAATCGCATGCGTTTCCTGGCGTTGGTTTCTGCCTTGGCGAGGGCCAAGAAATCGATTGGATCGGACATACTGAGTACAGTGAAACCAGAATAGAGCAATTAGATCACATCTTTAATCTGATTGGTATCAACCTGCCGGGCTCCCTGCTGCAAAACAGCGCCTTTCTCATCTGGCTGGATCACCAGTTGCAAAAAGACCCCGACATCGGGGCCAACCTGGTGTTCGAGCTCGACGAGGAGCACCTGGAGCGCAACCTGACCGGGTCCAGGCGGCTGTTCGAGCTGCTCAGGCGCCACGGCAGCCGCTCGGCCATCTGCAACTTCGGCAAGGGGATCGGCTCCTTCAGCCTGTTTCGCGAGCTCAAACCCGACTACATCAAGCTGGACCCCGGTCTCATCACCGAGCTGGAGCAGGATCTCACCAATCAGCAGTTCGTGCGGATGATCGTCGACGTCTCCCATCGCATGGGCTGCCTGGTGATCGCGGAAGGGGTGGAACAGATAGGCCAGAAGCAGATGCTGCAGAGCATGTATGTGGACGGCTTGCAGGGCTACCTCATCGCCCGACCCCAAGAGCTGGGGCCGGAGATCGGTCAGATGGGGATCTTCACGGAGACGGTTTCAGCTTCAACAGGGTCAGAATGATGTCGTTGAGCTGGCGATAACGCTCCAGCTCCTTCTGATCGTAACGGGTCGCCAGCATGGTCGGGTTGTGGCGATGCTTGAGGTAGCGGTTGATCTGCAGGCGGTTGAACCCGGCCACCTTGTAGATCTGGCCGAGCAGGGCATTGAGCTCGTCATCCGCCAGCCCGGCCCGGGTCAGGTAATCGGGTTGGGACGGGCTCTCCTGGCGGGCCGTGACCTTCTCCAGCTGGCCACGCTCCTGCAAATAGGTGAGCCACTGCTCCACGTAGAGCGGCTTGCAGCCCCCCAGTAGATTGAAGTACCCCACGGCATCGCAGCGGCACCCGCTCAGCAGCACCAGGGCCAGCTCGTCGCTGTCACACTGAAAGCTCACCGGGCCGCTCTGGCTCCAGTCCAGCGCCTGTACCTGGATCCTCCCCTGCGCCCCCGCCTTCGTGGTCACGTCAAAGACAAACATGGCACCTCCCGATCGGCAAAGGGTTGATGATGACCCATCCCCGGGACGGGTGCAAAGGCAAATCACCTTTTCATGGCCCATGGCGGCCATAAAAAAACCGGCCCCCCGAAGGGGGCCGGTTCATCACAATCCGGCAGGTCGGCTGACTCAGGCGTCCAGTTCCACCAGCGCCTTGGCCAGCTCGATGGGCTCGAGCTCCTGACCTTCCAGATCGGCGTTCCAGTTCGGGCCGACCAGCACGTCATCCTCGTCCAGATCGTTGATCCAGATGTCCAGGAACTCTTCGAGCTCGATCACTTCCGGCTCGTAATCCGCCCACTCGTCCACGCAGTGCAGGCGGGCATCTCCTTCGGCGGACCAGAGCGGCATCACGTCCGCATCTTCGAACTCGGCGGAGCGGCACACCACCCAGTCTTCACCGTAGCGCAGACCCCACACCTGACCCGACTCGCGGACTTCTTCGATGAACAGCTGGAAATTGGCGTCAAGATTGTCAGTTAGTTTGCTCATGGGGTCTCTCTCTTGCAAAGCAATGGCAGGCTGTCGGCCAGGGCTGGCCGAGAATGGGGCAGATGGTGTCCCAAAAGCCCCCCAGACTCAAGCCTTATCCCGAAAAAGCGGGGATAAAGGCCGTCAGATGCGATATTTCGCCACCAGGGCCCCCAGCTCGTCGCAGGCCAGCGCCAGTTGCCCGGATGCCTGCTCGGTCAGCCGGTTCTGGGCCAGGGCATCCGCCGCCAGCTGGGTGATGGCCACCAGCCGCTGGTTGATCTCCTCCGCCGCCCGGCTCTGCTCCGCCGCCGCCGTGGCAATCTGCCCATTCATGGCAGTAATGGTGTGGACGGATCCATCGATGGCATTGATGGCGACATCCGCATCGCCGGCCCTGTCCGCCGTCGCGCGGGAGAGCTGCTGCAACTGGCTGATGCCGCTGACCACCTTGCCGGCCCCCTCCTGCAGCCGCTGGATCATCTGCCGGATCTCGTCGGTGGAGCTGTGGGTGCGGGTCGCCAGGGTACGCACCTCATCGGCGACCACCGCAAAGCCGCGCCCCTGCTCCCCGGCCCGTGCCGCTTCAATGGCGGCGTTGAGGGCCAGCAGGTTGGTCTGCTCCGCTACCCCGCGAATGACGTCGAGCACGGAGCCAATCTGCTGAGTCTCCTGCTCAAGGCGGCTCACCGCCTGTACCGTCTCCACCATCTCGTCCGCCAACTGGCTGATGGACTCCCGGGTCTGGACCACCACCTCGCGGCCATGCTGGGCCAGATTGAGGGCCGAATCCGCCGCGTCGGCGGCCTGGGCCGCGTGCTGGCCCACTTCGCGGCTGCTCACCGTCATCTGCTCCATGGCGCTGGCCACCCGCAGGGTATCCTGCTCCTGGCCGGTGACGATGGCGCCGGTACGCTCCACCACCTCGGCCAGCTGGTGGGCATGCACCCGGTTCTGATCCGCTATCTGCTGGCTGCGGGCCACCAGCTGCGCCATCTGGCTGGCGAAGAGGTTGAAGTTGATGCTGAGCTGGCTCAGCTCGTCACGCCCCGACTCCGGCAGACGTACCCGCAGATCCCCCTCCCCCCTGGCGATGTTGCCAAGGGCCGAGACCGAGCGGGAGAGGGGCACGACGATGCTGCGCACAATGAGGCCGACCACGGCAAACAGCAGGAGGGCCAGCACCAGCCCGATCCCCAGCAGGGTGTGCAGCACCTCCCGGTACTGGGCCTCGACGTCGTCCACATAGACGCCGGTGCCGATGATCCAGTCCCAGGGGGCGAAGCGCTTGATGTAGGAGATCTTGCGTACCGGTTCGTCCACCCCCGGCTTGGGCCAGTAGTAGGCCACCTCCCCCGCGCCCTGGGCCCGGGCCAGATCGGCGAAGGCGACGAACAGCCTGAGCCCCTGCTTGTCCTCCACCCCGGAGAGATCCTTGCCGTCCAGCTCGGGTTTCATGGGGTGCATCACCATGGTGGGGTGGCTGTCGTTGATCCAGAAGTAGTCATCGTTGCCGTAACGCAACCCCTTGATCAGCGCCAGCGCCTCGGCCTTGGCGCTCGCCTCGTCCAGCTCCCCCTTGCGCACCCTGGCTTCCAGCCCCGCCACCAGGCTGTAGGCGGTCTCCACCTGGGCCTGGGTCTGGCGGCTCTTCTCACCCATCAGCCCCTGCTGATAGATCTGCAGGCAGAAGAACAGCAGCAGTCCCAGCAGCGCCAGCACCATCAGGGTCACCAGCGACAGACGCCGACCGATACTCCATTGTCTCAACATACCCTCGCCCCGCAGCAGCTACATATCCTTAACACAAGGTATGCCGCCGCGACGCGGGCTGTCCACGATGTCAGCAAAAGCGATGCCAAAAACATGATCCAGCCCCAAAAACAAGAAAGGGTGCCCAGTGGCACCCTTTCTCGTGGTCGACAGGAAGAGGTATCACCGCTCCCAGTACACCTCTTCCAGGCTGTCTTCCTTCTCCGGCAACCCGCGGGAGAGGCGCGGGCTGCTCTGGGCCAGCACCTCGTAGCTCACCCGGTTGGCGTACTTGCACACCTGGGCCAGAGAGGAGTAGGTCAGGAATTCCGAGAGATGCTTGGCGGAGTTCGGCACGTTCATGCGGTGGTAGGCGTTCGCCACCATGTCGTGCAGCACGGCGGACAGCGCCCCGTCCCCTGCCCCGTTGGTGTTCTTGATCTTCTCCGGGCCGCCCATGTAGGGGGAGATGTGGGAGTAGATACGCGCAGGCTTGCGGCACTTGTCCCGGGCCATGGGACGGCTGAACTCGTACATGTTGAACTCGGGGATGACGCCGGGCAGCAGGGTGTGGGTGGTCTCGCGCTTGTAGTCCTCGTCGGTGTAACTCGCCATGTAGAGCCCCACCGGACCTGCGGTGCAGAGCACCATGTCCGCCCAGTCCAGCGCCTTGTCGGCCGCGCCGAGGGGATCCTTTATCCCGGTCAGGGCCTCCGCCTCGTCCTCGTTCATGGCGAGCACAGTCACGTTCTCGCTGATGAAATCGCGCCACCACTGGGGATTCTCGTCGATGACGAAGCGGGTGCCCAGGGTCAGCACCACGGGCACCCCGGCCTCGCGGGCATAGCGCACCGCGGCCATGGCGGCCTCCTTCATGGGCGTGCCGTCGGCGCCGCGCACCAGGTAGGCGGTGATCACCAGGGCCGAGGCCTCCTTGATGATGGTCTCGGGGATGTGGTCCACATCCAGGTGATCCATCTTGCCGGCGTTGATGCCAAAGCTGCGCTCTCCCCCTTCGGTGATGAAGGTGAAGCAGCGCCCGACCGGGCCGTCCACCGGCTGCAGGTAGTCGAGGTTGACCCGGGAGGAGGTGTTGCACAGATAGCGGTAGGCATAGCTGCCGATGCGGATGTCCTGGCTCATGACGCCAAGCAGGATGGAGTGGGAGTCCGCCAGCACGGAGTAGTTGTGCATGGTGTTGCCGATGGTGCCGCCGGCAAATTCGCTCACCACCATGTTGTTGGCCTTGAGCTCGTCGTAGACCAGCTCCGCCACCTCGTCGGAGATGAGCATGGAGTGGCCCTTGCTCAGGCCGTACCGGTTCAGGAAGTCTTCGTCCACATGGGCTTCGATATCCACCAGAGTCTGATCGATGCCCACTACATAGGCCTTGCCCAGTTCGGTGAGCTGGGAGTTCTGCGGGATCAGGGGATCACGTCTGTCGACCGGGAAGTAGTGTTTGGACTTGCGCTGACCGGGAAATTTCATGGCAATCTTCTGTGCTCTGGGGAAAAGAGGGGCGGGATTTTAACACAATCCACCACGCCGAAAAGTCGCACGATTGAATTTTGAGGTCAGTATAGACAAGGGTTTGCGAGGAAAACGTTTGACTTGTCTGCCACAAAAAACCACCCCGTGGCGGGGTGGTGTTGCGGGATGACATTCAGCTTGCCGAGAGCCCCTGCACCAGGCCCAGCACCGAGAAAATCCCCAGCGACAGCCAGAAGAAGAGGGTGCCGAAGAGGCGCGGCATGTTGGGAGCCCTGGGGATCTGGATGCCGATGGCATGCAGGATGCGACCCACCAGCAGCAGCACACCGCCCAGGTGCAACCAGAGCGCCCCGACCCCCGCCAGTTCGCACAGGGCCATCAGCAGCAGGGTGAGGGGCACGTACTCGGCAAAGTTGCCGTGGGCGCGGATCGCGGCCAGCATCTCGGGGGCTTCCCCCTCCCCTATCATCACCCTGAACTGGGCGCGGCGCTTGACCACCCAGAAGGAGAGCAGCAGAAACAAGAGCCCGAGCAGGCCGGCGTAAATCAGCGTGATATGCATCATCAGGACACTCCTTTATCGTTGAATCCGAACGTCCGCCACGTCGGGCACCGGATGAGAACGGTCATCATGCCAGCTCGCGACAGATGAGGGAAACCATCATTCGGATATGGGCCTGATCGCTGTTGAGGGCTGGGATGTATTCAAACTGCTCGCCACCGGCGGCCATGAAGATCTCCCGGTTCTGCACCTGGATCTCCTCCAGGGTCTCGAGGCAATCCGCCGAGAAGGCCGGGCAGATGACATCGAGCCGCTTGACGCCGCGAGAGGGCAATTCGCCCACGGTCAGGTCCGTGTAGGGCTTGAGCCACTCCTCCTTGCCAAAGCGGGACTGGAAGCTCGCGGTCCACTGCTCCGGGGCCAGCCCCAGCGCCTCCGCCAGCAGGGCGGCGGTGCGCCTGCACTGATGACCATAAGGATCCCCTTCCCGCTCGTAGCGCTCGGGAATGCCGTGGAAGGACATCAGCAGATGCTCCCCCTGGCCGTGCTGCTCCCAGTGGCGACGCACGCTCATGGCCAGCGCCTGGATGTACTCCGGGTGGGCATGGTAATCGCGGATGAGCCGCACCACCGGCAGATTGCGCTCGGTTTTCATCGCCCTGGCCCAGGCGTCGAACACCGAGGCGGTGGTACTGACCGAATACTGGGGATAGAGCGGCAGCAGGATCACCCGGTTGACCCCCTGGGCCTTGAGGGCCTGCCAGCCATCGGCCAGCGACGGGGCGCCATAGGTCATGGCGAGCGCCACCGGCACCTCGACCCCTTCCCGCTTGAGCTCGTGCTCCAGGGCCGCGCGCTGCTGCTGGCTGATGACCATCAGGGGGGAGCCCTGCTCGGTCCATACCTGCTGATAGAGCTTGGCCACCTTGGGGGAGCGGGTCGGCAGGATGATGAAGTGAAGCAGGGGGCACCAGAGGTAGCGCGGCAGGTCGACGACCCGCTGATCGTGCAGAAACTGGCTGAGAAACGCCTTGACCGCCGCCGTGGTCGGCGCGGCCGGGGTACCCAGATTGACCAGCAAGATCCCGGTTTTCGTGGTCACGTTAGCATCCTGTCGTTCTGTGTCGTGGGAATGGAATGCAAGAAAGGGCCCGGTATGGACCCTTTTCTCACTCTCGTAGCCAGCCGGCGAACGGCTGCGTCCTGCCGGCCCTGAATGGCTTAACCGAGAATGGCGGCCAGTTGCTGGCTGACCAGATCCACCGGCTGGGTGCCGTCGATCTTGACGTAACGGGTGTTGCCCGCTTCCGCTTCCTTGCCGTAGAAACCGATGAGCGGCGCGGTCTGCTGATGGTAGACATCCAGACGCTTGCGCACTGTGGTCTCTTCGTCGTCGGCACGGATCACCAGATCCTCGCCGGTCACGTCATCCTTGCCTTCCACTTTCGGCGGGTTGAACACCACGTGGTAGGTACGGCCGGAGCCGGAGTGCACGCGGCGGCCGCTCATGCGCTTGACGATCTCTTCGTCCGGCACGTCGAATTCCAGCACGAAGTCCACGGTCACACCGGCATCCTTCATGGCTTGCGCCTGGGGAATGGTGCGGGGGAAGCCGTCCAGCAGGAAGCCGTTGGCGCAATCCGGTTGCGCGATGCGTTCTTTGACCAGGCCGATGATGATGTCGTCGGAGACGAGCTGACCTGCGTCCATCACGGCTTTGGCCTTGAGGCCCAGCTCGGTACCCGCCTTGATCGCCGCACGCAGCATGTCGCCGGTGGAGATCTGCGGAATACCGTGTTTTTCCATGATGAACTGAGCCTGGGTACCCTTGCCGGCGCCCGGAGCTCCCAACAGAACAATGCGCATACACGCTCCTAGTTGATTGGTTATTCAATTCTTGAGAAGGCAAAAAACTACACGTTTTCGCCCGTATTAACAAGCTCGCCCCGTGTGAGTGGCCAGATTATCACCACACTCCCGCCCCGTCTCTGCGACCAAAGACGCAGACGACGACCACTAAAAATGATTGAAAATGCAGCAACGCACCAGAGGGGAACGGCCAAAAAAAAGGTTCTTCGCGGGATCTTGGGGAAGTGGAAGTTGACAGACAGGGTGCTGGTAAACTGGCTGTCTCCAAACACACCACCACCATCACCCTGCTGTCGCCGTGCATCATATTGATATTGCCTCCTTCTGGCCAGGTTATA
>NZ_JAGKRH010000171.1:0-7615 GCF_017939245.1 Aeromonas sp. PrichA-15
TGTTCGGTCGGTTCGAGTCGGAATTTGTAGGCTTTCAGAATTTGCATTTAGCGCTCAGTGTGTAGCATTATTGCCATATCTATTAAGCCCGATTGAGTGACAGAATGCAATTCACTAAAATTAATAAATCACGCCATGCGGCCTACATTTTGCACGTACATTTGGTGTTTATCACAAAGTATCGAAAGCCGATATTGGGGGATCTGCATCACGCTTCCTTCGGTCAGTGTGCGGCAGAGGTTTGCAGAGATTTTGGTGCGGAACTGAAAGAGTGTGACGGAGAGGCTGATCATGTTCACATGCTGATAGAGTACGCGCCAACGGTGCAGCTATCGGTACTGGTGAACTCGTTAAAGGCGGTCACATCAAGGCGACTGCGTAATGAATTTCTGGACTTGAGAGGTGCTTACAGCAAACCCGTACTCTGGTCACGCTCTTACTTTGCGGGCTCTTGCGGCGGAGCACCGTTGGAGGTGATCAAGCAATACATTCAAAACCAGCGGGGCTGACGCCCCGGCGAAATTCCCCTCCCACCTACGTCGGAGGGAGTCCCCTTTCGCATTTAAGATGGTGCCGACCGCCGCCACCATGCTGTCCAGGGAGCTGGCGATGTGGCTCGCCTCCTGCACCGTCTCCTGGCTGCGTGCCTCGCTGGCCTGCATCACCTCCACCGCCTGTTTCACTCCGCCCTGCAGGCGCTGGAGCATCTCGTTGATCTCTTTGGTGCTCTGCTGGGTACGGCCCGCGAGGGATCGCACCTCGTCCGCCACCACCGCAAAGCCGCGCCCCTGCTCGCCCGCCCGGGCCGCCTCGATGGCGGCGTTGAGGGCCAGCAGGTTGGTCTGATCGGCGATGCCGCGAATGACCTCCACCACGGAGCCTATCTTGCCGGTCTCGTGGGCGAGCTGCTCGATGACCCCGGCCGCCACATGCACTTCGTCCACCAGCCGGTTGATGCTGCCGATGGCGCTGTTCACCACCCCCCGGGCCGCATCGGACTCGCGGGCCGCATCGCTGGTGGCGCTGGCGGCGTTGGAAGCGCTCGCCGCCACCTCCTGGGCGGTGGAGCTCATCTCGGTCACCGCGGTCACCACCTGATCCGTCTCCTTGCCATGGCCCTGCATCTGCCTGTCCGCATGCTCGCTCAGGCTATGCAGCCGATCCACGGCCCCCAGCAACTGGTGGCTGGTCTCCCCCACCTGGCTCACCACCGACTGGATCCGCTCGACGAAGCGGTTGAAGGCGGCGGCCAGCTGCCCCACCTCGTCCTTGCTCTGCACCTTGAGGCGCTGGGTCAGATCCCCGTCCCCGTCGGCGATGTCATTGAGTGCGGCAACCGCATCCGCCAGCGGGCGGGTGACCCGGTTGCCGATCACCACGGTGGCCGCCAGGGTCACCCCCAGGATCACCAGGATGAACAGCACCCCGGTTTTCAGGGAGCCATACATGGTCTCCTCCCGCTCGCTGCGCAGGGTGGCCAGCTCATTGTCGATGTCGTCGATGTAGAAGCCCGTGCCCACGACCCACTGATACTTGTCGAGCACCAGATTGAAGGAGAGCTTGGGGGCATCCCGCCCGATAGAGGGCTTGTTGGTCCAGTACTCCGAGAAGCCATCTCCTTCCCGCGCCGACTTGATGATCCCCTGAATGAGGAAGGCACCCTTGGTATCCTTGTCCTGCCAGCGGTTCTTCCCCTCCATCTCGGGCCGGGTCGGCAGCAGCACGGTATTGCCCTGATAGTCGTAGACGAAGAAGTAGCCGTCGCTGCCATAGCGCAGCGGCCGCAATATCTCCTTCACCTGCTGGCGCACTTCGGGGCTGTCAGGCTTGCCGTAGCTGCCCTCGATGGCCGTCTTGGCCAGCATCAGATAACTGCTGAGCAGCGCCTTGCGCTCCTTGATTGCCCTCTCCCGCGCCACCACCAGATCCGATTCCAGATCGCTCCTGGCCACCAGGTAGTTGCTGAGATTGACCACCAGGGCCATCAGCAGCACGGGGATGGCCCCCAGTAACAGGATCTTCTGCTTAAGTGTCATTGTGTCACCCTTTGTGCTGTGTTCATTGCTGCATGATGTCTGCCTAAACGGCATGGGAAGCTGGCCGAAAGGGAAGTGCGTTCGCTACAATCCCGCCACCTTTAATTATCGACCAGATGAGCTGACTCATGAACCTATGTCCTTGCGGTTCCTCTCTTTTTCTTGCCAAGTGCTGCGGTGTACTCCACGCAGGTCAGCCCGCCGCCACCCCGGAGCAGCTGATGCGATCCCGCTACAGCGCCTTCGTGCTGGGATTGGGAGAATATCTGGTACACAGCTGGCACCCGGACTATCTGAACGGGCTGACCGCGGCCGACCTCTCATCGACCGACACCCGCTGGGATGGCCTCGAGATCCTCACCAGCCAGGGCGGCCCCGATGACACCCTCGGCATGGTGGAATTCAAGGCCTGGTTCCTGGAAGGGGACGAACGTCACTGCCTCCATGAGCGATCCCGCTTCGTGCGCCATCAGGGGCGCTGGGTCTACACCGACGGCGAGCAGGATCCGGCGCCGCTGCGGGTGGGGCGAAACGACCCCTGCCCCTGTGGCAGCGGCAAGAAGTTCAAGAAGTGCTGCGGCTGAGGTTTCCCCCACGCCGCCCTCTGGCCAGCCCCCGGGCTGGCCTTCTCCCCTCCCGTCATGCTTTCCCCTGCCCGCCTCGACGGTGACGTGAGGTTCATCACATTTCGCTCATCGCCTCACACTTAATGAGCGTTTACGAACATTAATTTGGCCCATATCAAACATTTTACGTCGTGAAGGCGCCACACTGGCCTTATCTGGAAGAGATGAGACGGGCAAGAATGAAAAGAATCACCACACAAGTCGTCATCATAGGGGGTGGCGCCACCGGCGCCGGCATCATGCGCGATTGCGCACTGCGCGGCATCGACTGCATCCTGCTTGAGCGGGACGACATCGCCGCCGGCACCACGGGCCGCAACCATGGCCTGCTTCACTCCGGCGCCCGCTACGCGGTGACGGATCAGGAGTCCGCCCGCGAGTGCATTCAGGAGAACCGCATCCTCAAGCGGATCGCCAGCCACTGCGTCGAGGACACCGGCGGCCTCTTCATCACCCTGCCGGAAGATGACATCCATTTTCAAAATACCTTCATGGACGCCTGCGCCCTGGCGGGCATCGACGCCCGCCAGCTGGATCCCGCCGAGGCGCTACGCCTTGAACCCAACGTCAACCCGGCGCTGATCGGCGCCATTCAGGTGCCGGACGGCACGGTCGACCCCTTCCGTCTGGCTGCCGCCAACGTGCTGGATGCCAAGGAGCACGGCGCCCGCATCTTCACCCACAGCAAGGTGCTGGGGCTGCTGCGCACCCAAGACAGAGTGCACGGGGTCAAGGCGATCAACACCCGCACCGGCGAAGCGTTCGAGGTGGAGTGCCAGGAGGTGATCAACGCCGCCGGCATCTGGGGCCAGCAGATCTGCGAGTACGCCGATCTCGGCATCCGCATGTTCCCGGCCAAGGGCTCCCTGCTAATCATGGATTACCGCATCAACCAGCTGGTGCTCAACCGCGCCCGCAAACCGGCGGACGCGGACATCCTGGTGCCGGGCGATACCATCTCCCTCATCGGCACCACCTCGAGTCGCATCGATTACCACAAGATTGACCAGCTCACCGTCGAGCCTGAAGAGGTGGAAGTGCTGCTGCGCGAAGGGATAAAACTGGCCCCCATCATGGCCCGCACCCGATTGCTGCGCGCCTATGCCGGGGTTCGCCCGCTGGTGGCGGTGGATGGCGACGAGTCCGGCCGCAACATTAGCCGTGGCATAGTGCTGCTGGATCACGCCGAGCGCGACGGGCTCAAGGGCTTCAACACCATCACCGGCGGCAAGCTGATGACCTACCGGCTGATGGCAGAATGGGCCACCGACTTGCTTGCCAAGAAGCTTGGCAACAGCAAACCGTGCCGCACCGCTGAACTGAGCCTGCCCGGCTCGCGGGATCCGGAGAAGGTCTCCGCCCCCGGTCTCTCGGTCCCGGCTGAAGGCTCGGCCCAGTACCGTCACGGCGAGCGGGTCATCGCCTTTTTCCGCGACAATCCCAAGGCCAACGCCCTCATCTGCGAATGCGAGATGGTGACCGCAGGTGAAATCGAATACGCCCTGCGCGAGCTGGATGTGGACAACCTGGTGGATCTGCGCCGCCGCACTCGTCTGGGCATGGGACCCTGTCAGGGGGAGCTGTGCGCCTATCGCGCCGCCGGCCTGATGCAGGAGTACGGCAAGGCCGACGGCCGCCAGGCTTGCGTCATGCTGCGCCAGTTCCTGGAGGAGCGCTACAAGGGCACCCGCCCCGTGCTGTGGGGCGATGCCCTGCGCGAAGCCGAATTTACCTACTGGATCTACGAGGGGCTGTTCGGCCTTGGCGAGTGGACGGCCCCCCACCTGGTGGCCGAGCCCCCCTTCCCGCAAGACGCCAGCACCGCCAATCCCACCAAGGAGCGCAGCCATGAAATTTGACAGCATCGCTATCGGCGGCGGCATGGCGGGCCTCTCCGCGGCCCTGCGCCTGGCCGAGGCCGGCCAGAAGACCCTGCTGATGGCCTCCGGCCAGAGCGCCCTGCACTTCTCCTCCGGCTCGGTGGATCTGCTGGAGAGCGAGGGAGATCCCCGCGCCGCCCTGCCCGCCTTTATGGCCGCCAACCCCGAGCATCCCTACAGCAAGGTGGGGCTGGCCCATATCGCGGCGAGCCTCGATGATCTGCAACGCCACTGCGCCGCCCAGGGCTTGCCGCTGTTTCGCCAGGAGCGCAACCACCAGCGGCTGACCCCCATCGGCACCCTCAAAGCCACCTGGCTCTCCCCCGACACCTGCGCCTGCGTGACCGATGCACCGGCCCCCGACGCCATCCTGCTGGCCACCCTGGAGGGATTTCGCGACTTTCACCCCGAGCTCGCGGCAGCGAATCTCGCGACCCACGCGCGCTTCGCCCACTGCCGCATCCTGACCGGGGAAATTCGGCTGCCCCAGCTGGCCGAGTTCAGCCGCAATCCCCACGAGTTTCGCTCCGCCGACATCGCCCGCCTGTTTGACAAGCAGGGCAATGGCCAGCATGACCTGCTGACGGATCTAGCCCGCGAGATCAGCCGCATGGTGCAGGAGAGCGGTGAGCCGCGCTGCCGCCACCTGGTGCTGCCCGCCTGCCTGTCGCTGGGGCTGGTCGGCCCGCGCCTGACGGAGCTGGAGCAGCGCACCGGCTGCATCATCAAGGAGGTTGCCACCATGCCGCCGTCGCTTATTGGCATGCGGATGCAGGAGGCCCTCAAGCGCCGCTTCATGGCCCTTGGCGGCACCTTCCTCACCAGCGAGCGGGTGCTGGGCGCCCGTTACGACGGAGATCGGGTCATCGGCGTGCACAGCCAGAATGGCGACGATCAACTCTTTGAAGCGGATAACTTTGTACTCGCCTCCGGCAGCTTCTTCAGCCGCGGGCTGGAGTCGCGCCTGCGCGGCATTCGTGAGCCCATCTTCAACGCCGACGTGCTGAGCCTGCCCGAGCGCGACGCCTGGGCCGGCCGCCGCCTGTTCGACCACCACCCCTTCATGGGTTTCGGGGTCAAGACCGACGACAAGCTCAGAGTGCTGCGTGGCGGCAAACCGCTCGTCAACCTCTACGGCGCCGGTAGCGTGCTGGCGCACTATGACCCCATAAAAGAAGGGTCAGGCTCAGGCGTGGCCGTTGCCACCGGCTGGCAGGCTGCCGGTCATATTTTGAGTTCAGCCCAATGACGATTTTGTCCCATATCCCGTGCCTTCACACCCAACGGGAGGAGAACTGACATGCTACTGGATCATGCCAACCAAACCTTCGATCAGTGCATCAAATGCACCGTCTGTACCGCCTACTGCCCGGTGGCCAAGGCCAACCCGGCCTACCCAGGCCCCAAGCAGGCGGGCCCGGATGGGGAGCGGCTGCGCATCAAGAGCCCGGAGCTCTTTGACAGCGCCCTCAAGTACTGCACCAACTGCAAGCGCTGCGAAGTGGCCTGCCCGAGCGGGGTGCGCATCGGCGACATCATCGCCAAGGCCAAACACCAGTACAGCGGCTTCAAACCGGGGATCCGCGAGTTCGTGCTCTCCCACACCGACCTGATGGGCAGCATGTCCACCCTGATGGCCCCGGTGGTCAACTTCACCACCGGCCTCAAGCCGATGAAGCTGGTGCTGGACAAGGCGCTGGGGGTCTCCTCCCACCGCGACCTGCCCAAATACTCCCAGGGCACCTTCCGCGGCTGGTACAAAAAGCAGAAAGCGAGTCAGGCCCGCTTTACGCGCCAAATTGCCTACTTCCACGGCTGCTACGTCAACTACAACCACCCGCAACTTGGCAAGGAGCTGGTGCAGGTGCTCAACGCCATGAACATCGGCGTCCAGCTGCTGGAGCGGGAGAAGTGCTGCGGCGTGCCGCTGATTGCCAACGGCTTCATGGACAAGGCCAAGCAGCAGGCGGCCTTCAACATCCAGCAGCTGGAGAACACCCTGCTCGGCAACGAGATGCCGCTACTAGCCACCTCCTCCACCTGCGGCTTCACCCTGCGCGACGAATACCCCCACCTGCTGGAGCAGGACAACCACAAGGTGCGCGATCGCATCTCGCTGGTGACCCGCTTCCTGTGGAACGAGTTCTACCAGGGCAACAAGCCGGCGATGAAGCCGCTCAATCTGCACATCGCCTACCACACCCCCTGCCACATGGAGAAGATGGGGGGGGTCATCTATACCCTGGAGCTGCTGCGCGCCATCCCAGGGGTCAAGGTGACGGTGCTGGACTCCCAGTGCTGCGGCATCGCCGGTACCTACGGCTTCAAGTCGGAGAACTACCAGACCAGCCAGGCCATCGGCGAGGGGCTGTTTGATCAGATAAACCGGCTCAAGCCCGATCTGGTCATCACCGACTGCGAAACCTGCAAATGGCAGATCGAGATGAGCACAGCGTTCCGCTGCGAACACCCCATCCACCTGCTGGCCCAGGCCCTGGCTTGATCCCCTTGCCACGCTAGGCCAGACGGCCCGCTCGGCAAAGAGGCCGACAAGCAAACACCAGATGGAAAAAGAGCCGGCAAGCGCCGCAATGCTGTTCAGATAAGCACTTTTTTGACTGATTATTCATAAATTGGATTTGAGTTGAGGGGGCAAGGCTGTGTCCAGTCGATCTTCCTCCAGCCTTTATCCAGCGGGGCTTGCAATAGAAAGAGGGAGGCATCATGCCTCCCTCGATTTTTTGTCCTGATACTACGTAGACTGGAACTCAAATTCTCTTAAGTGAACAGCATTGCGGCAAGCGCCGGCTCTTTTTACTGGATCATCGTTCGAATAGGCCATGGTATCCATGGACAATCCTCTGATTGAATCCGGCAATAAGGGGATTATAATGACTCCCTCCCCTAAAGTTAATAATGCATATATATACCTGATTACCCATGATTAGCAGTCAGTTACCACGAACTATACTGATCTTACGTACAGTTATCGAGGTGCGAGATCATGGCCAAAAGCAAAATCCAATTCCAGAAAGGCTACAGCCTGTTTGAGTTTCTCAAGGACTATGGCACT
>NZ_JAGKRH010000172.1:0-293 GCF_017939245.1 Aeromonas sp. PrichA-15
CGTGTTCATGTCCATCGCCACCGCTTCAATCTGCTGGCATCGCTCGCCGAGCTGCTCGAAGAAGGGACGGATAGCGGCCCGGCTGTTGCCGTGCCCCACCCACAGGACGCGGGTTCGCTCGGCATCCATGATCACGGTGGCATAGCAGTGTCCCTTGTGCAGGGCAAACTCATCCATCACCAGCCGCCGCACCTCCCCAAGTTCGATGGTGCCCACACTGGTCTGCAAACGGCGCTTGTCGATCTCCTTGATGGTGTGCCAACCGACCCCGGTGAGCTGGCTGACATGGCGGA
>NZ_JAGKRH010000173.1:0-1338 GCF_017939245.1 Aeromonas sp. PrichA-15
CATCCCCATCGCCGGTATCGCCGGTGACCAGCAGTCCGCCCTGTTCGGCCAGCTCTGCTTCGAAAAAGGGATGGCCAAGAACACCTACGGTACCGGCTGCTTCATGCTGATGAACACCGGCACCGAGCCGGTTCGCTCCAGCAACGGCCTGCTGACCACGGTCGCCATCGGCCCGAAAGGGGAAGTGAACTACGCACTGGAAGGGGCGGTATTTATGGGTGGCGCCACCATCCAGTGGCTGCGCGATGAGCTCAAGATCATCCACGATGCCCGCGATACCGACTACTTCGCGAGCAAGGTAGGCGACACCAACGGCGTCTACCTGGTACCGGCCTTCGTGGGCCTGGGCGCCCCCTACTGGGATCCGTATGCTCGCGGCACCATGGTCGGCCTGACCCGTGGCGCCAACCGCAACCACATCATCCGTGCCGCGCTCGAATCCATCGCCTACCAGAGCCGCGACGTGCTGGATGCCATGCAGCAGGACTCCGGCATCAAGCTGGCAGCCCTGAAGGTGGATGGCGGCGCCGTGGCCAACGACTTCCTGATGCAGTTCCAGGCCGACATGATGCACACCCCTGTGGTGCGTCCGACCCGCATCGAGACCACCGCCATGGGCGCCGCCTTCCTGGCCGGCCTCGCCGTGGGCTTCTGGAAGAGCTCCGACGAGCTGGAAGACAAGTTCAGCGTGGACCGCGAGTTCATTCCGCAGATGGACCGCGACGATCGCGCCAAGCGCTACAGCGGCTGGAAGAAGGCGGTGGAACGCTCACGCCGCTGGGCCGAAGAGGAGTGATGGGGTAACCAACGCGTCCTTGAGATGAAAAAAGCAAAGAGGCCGACAGCGATGTCGGCCTCTTTATATTGGCGCTAGCAAGCCCCTCGGCCCCCTCCCCTTGAGGAGTGGGAATGATGGCCCCTCCTCCTCGTGGAGGGGAAGGGCGGGAGGGGATTGGCCCTGTCGGAACACGCCTAGAGCGCGTGGTTGCCGAGCTGCTCTTTCAGGAAATCGAGCCAGACCCGCAGCCGGATGTCCCGCTGGGCATCGGAGTAGAAGACCGCATGGATGGGGCGCGAGGCGCCGCTGTTGCTGCGGGCCAGCACCTCCACCAGCGCCCCGCTCGCCCTGTCATCCCCCGTCATGAAGTCCGACAGGCAGACGATCCCCTGCCCCGCCAGCGCCAGCTGACGCAAGGTTTCCCCGCTGCTGGCCCGCAGGGTCGGGGTGATGGCGAACCTGTCCCCCTGCTCCTCGCTCAATAGGGGCCAATGATTGAGGTGATCGGGGTGCAAAAAACCAAGCAGCTCGTGGCCAGCCAGCAAGTCAGCCGGCTGGCG
>NZ_JAGKRH010000174.1:0-6060 GCF_017939245.1 Aeromonas sp. PrichA-15
ATGACGGTATAACCTGGCCAGAAGGAGGCAATATCAATATGATGCACGGCGACAGCAGGGTGATGGTGGTGGTGTGTTTGGAGACAACCAGTTTACCAGCACCCTGTCTGTCAACTTCCACTTTCCCAGGATCCCGCGAAGAACCAAACAAAAGGGAGCTCAAAGGCTCCCTTTTATCTGCGCGGCCTGCGCAGCATGGTGTGCGCGGCCTCTTCGGCGTTGTGCCTGCGGCGGGGTCACGACTCCCGGCGCCAGTGGTAGCGCCGCTCCGGGCGGCCACGCTGGCCGTAGTTGAGCTCCACGTCCAGCCGATCTTCTGACTCCAGAAACTCCAGGTAGCGGCGGGCCGTGGTGCGACTCAGGGAGAGGCGCAGGGCCACGGTGTCGGTGGAGAAGGTGTTGTCCGGCTCCCCCGCCAGCAGATCCAGCACCTGGCGCAGGGTGATGGCATCGATCCCCTTGGGGGTTTCCCGCGCCTCCCGACCCTGGTTGCGCGCCTTGCCCATCAGGCGGTCCAGGTCGCTCTGGGCGAGCTCCCCCGGCTCGCACAGGCGGCGATGGAGGACCAGGATCTCCTCCAGGCTCTGCTGGATGCGAAACAGCCGCAGCGGCTTGATGACGTAGTCCTGCACGCCCAGGTTGAGGGCCTGCTGTATGGTCTCCACGTCGCAGGAGGCGGTCACCATCATCACCATCACCTCCCGGTTGTGGCTGCGCAGCCGGCTCACCCACTCCAGGCCCGAGCCATCGGGCAGGGAGATGTCGACCATCAGCAAGCGGGGCTCGCTCCCCGCCATCAGGCGATCCGCCTCGGCCAGGGTGCCGGCCCGCCCCATCAGGGAGAACCCGGCCGTGGAGGAGACCAGTTCCCCCAACATGGCGCCTATCCGCTCGTCATCCTCGATAATCAGCGTGAAGATTGGCTTCATGACTTACACCAATTGGTTTTTATTCAAATAGATACCGAACAGGGTCGTCTGCTCGGCGGTGCGGCGCCATTCTATCACGCCCCCCCGCCTGGCCACCGTCTTCTTGACCAGGAAGAGGCCGACCCCGTGATCCCCGGTCTGGCGGCTGACACCGTAGTCGAACAGGTGATCCGCCAGCGCCTCGTCCACCCCCTCGCCACTGTCCTCCACCTCGATCACCAGCCGCCGCCCCAGATCATCGAGGGAGAGCAGCACCCTGGGCGCGGCGTGCTCGCGGTTCCCCCAGGCGGCGCGAATGCCGTTGTCCAGCAGGTTGCCGATGCAGGTGATGAGATCCGCCGACACCTCGGCCGGATACTCCCCGAGGGCCGACCCCGCATCCAGCACCAGCTCCACCCCCAGCTCCCGCGCCCGGCTGAACTTGCCGAGGATGAGCCCGGCCACCGGCTTGTTCTCGATGACCCGCAGCAGATCCTGCAACATGTTCTGGCAGGCTTCGTTCTCCTGCTGGATGAGGTCTACCGCCTGATCCACGTGGCCGAGCTGGAGCAGACCGGAGAGGCTGCTGAGCTTGTTGGCGAATTCATGGGTCTGGATGCGCAGCATCTCGCCGTACTGGCGCAGGTGGGTCACCTGCATGCCCAGGCTGCCGGTGCCGTCTGGCCGGCTGAAGATGAGCATGCGCCCCGGCTCGCGACCGCTGAGCTCCTGCCAGTGGCCGACGAAGTCATCCCCCTGCACGGTAAACCTGACTGCCCCCCCTTGCTGCAACGTGGGCACGAGGCCGGGGGCCAGCTCCGCCAGGGAGCGGCCCAGCAGGGCGTGGCGCCCGGTGCCGGGCAGTCGCAACTGATAGAAGGCGGCGCTGTTGAGCATGGTGATCCTGTGCTGGTTGTCCAGGGCCACTATCCCCTCCGAGATCCCCTCCAGCACCAGATCCTGCTGGGCGAAGCGATTGGCGATGGTTTCCGGTTCCAGATCCAGCAGGGTGCGGCGCAGCAGGTGCTGCACCCAGAGCGCCAGCAGCAGGCCGCACCCCAGCACCGCCGCGATGGCGCCGACCAGCAGGGCGATCCGCTCCTGATAGGTGCCCTCCACGGTGCGCATCAGATAACCCACCGCCACCGCGCCGATGGCCTGGCCATCGGGCCCCACCACGGGAGCGAAGCAGCGGATGGCGGGGCCCAGGGTGCCCACGTCCCGGGAGCAGTAGCTCTCGCGCGACTGGAGCGCAGGCCAGATGTCCTCCCCCCGGAAGGTCTGGCCCACCAGCTCGGGGGAGGGGTGGCTCAGGCGCCTGGCATGTTCGTCGGTCACCACCATGTAGGCGGCGTCGGTGCGGCTGCAGATCCCCTGCACATAATCCCGCAGCCCGGGATCGCTCCCCTTCTCCAGGGCCCGGACCACCCGGCTGTCCGCCGCCAGCACCCGGGCCAGATCGCTCCCCTTCTCCTTCAGGTTGTTCTCCAGCAGGTGGCGCATGAAGAGGGCGAGCAGACAGCCCAGGATCAGGATCAGCAGCAGTGACAAGCCAAGCGAGAGGGTGACTAGCTGGTGGCGCAGTTTCATCGTTCAACCTTGCAGCGGACAGGAAAGCCCAGGGTGAGGGTGTCCCCCTGGCCGGGTCAATGGCCAGCCTGGCGCACCTCCAAGGTGGCCACTCTAGCGCCTCCCCCGGCCGTTGTCGGTTAGCTGGCCCGCAAAGCCATATAAAAACTTAAACACCACGGCCCGGGCAAAAAACCTGAACGTGAGCTGTATCACACTATTTACTTAGCCTGCGAAATAAATATAATGCTTCGCAAGCTAAGTAATTGAGGTGCCCGTCATGAAAAAGGATCTGGAGATGTTGCGAGAACTCTCCCTCGCCGAGCAGCTGGGGCGATTGCACCGGCTCTGGCGCACCGTGGCCGATCTCGAGCTGGCACCTCTGGGGCTCACCCATCCCCGCTGGACCGCCCTGTGGAAACTCAGCCGCCTCGGCGGCCACCTCAGCCAGAAGACCCTGGCCGAGGCCCTGGAGATAGAGCTCCCCTCCCTGATGCGGACCCTGGGTCAGCTCGAGGAGCAGGGGCTGATCGAGCGCCATTGCTGCAGCCAGGACAAGCGGGCCCGCATCGTCACCCTGACCCCGGCGGGCAAGGCGCTGCTCGATCAGATCGAGGGCCGCATCATCGCCGTGCGCCGGGAGCTGCTCACCGGCATCAGCCAGCAGGAGCTGGCCCAGTTTGAAGACATTGTGCACCGCATCTCCGCCAACGCCCTCGGCAAGATAGCCGCACAGCATGAAGAGAGAGAATAAGATGACACCGGATCAACAATTCAAGCGCTGGATAAAGTGGGCCATCGTCTGCTTCGTCCTGGTGTTTGGCTACTTTCTGCTGGCCGACATCAAGATGCCCCTGACCCCCCAGGCCATGGCCACCCGGGTCGTCACCCGGATGGCCCCCCAGGTCAGCGGCAAGGTGGTCGAGGTCGCCGTCGCCAACAACCAGCACGTCAAGCAGGGGGATCTGCTGTTCGCCCTCGACCCGGAGCCCTTCCAGCTCGCCGTGGATCAGGCCAGGCTCGCCCTGGATCAGGCCAGGCAGCAGAACCGCCAGCTGGACGCGACCCTGACCGCCTATGAGGCGGAGTACAGCTCGCTGCGCACCCAGGCCGACCAGAAACAGCGGGAAGCGGCGCGCATCGACGCCCTCTACCGCCGTCACATGGTCTCTGAACAGCAGAAAGATGACGCCGACAGCGCCGCCCGCACCGCCCGTGCCAACCTGCTCGGCAGCCAGGCCCGGGTAGAGCAGGCCCGCGTCAACCGCGGCTTGCCAGGGGAAGACAACCTGCTGCTGCGCCAGGCCCGCAACCGCCTCGCCCAGGCCGAGCTCAACCTCGCCTACAGCCGGGTTCATGCGAGCCAGGACGGCATCATCACCAACCTGCAGCTCAAGCCTGGCAGCGTGGCCAATGCGGGCTCCCCCCTGCTGGCCCTGGTCTCCGAGCAGGTGGACGTGATCGCCGATTTTCGCGAGAAGAGCCTGCGCCACGTCAGCGCCGGCAGTCAGGCCCTCGTCGCCTTCGACGGCGAGCCCGGTCGCCTCTATCCTGCCCGCGTCGCCAGCCTGGATGCCGGGGTCAGCGCCGGCCAGTTTGACGCCAACGGCCAGCTTGCGAACCCCGTCGAATCCGATCGCTGGGTGCGGGATGCCCAGCGCCTGCGCCTGCACCTGACCCTGGAGCAACTGCCCGCCCACCTGCCGGCCGGGGCCCGCGCCACGGTGCAGCTGCTGCCGGACAACACCCTGACCGGGCTGCTGGCCCGCGGCCAGATCCGTCTGCTCAGCCTGCTGCACTACATCTATTGAGATGACGACCATGAACCTGTGGCACAGACCCCTCACCCCCAACGAACTGCGCCAGTGTCTGCGCATCGCCTTTGGCTGTACCCTGGGGTTTGTGCTGTGCAAGATCTTCGGCTGGAGCAACGGGGTCTTCTTCACCGTCACCCCGGTGCTGCTGCTCGGCCTGGTGCCGGTGATGAACGGTCACGCCGCCCGCCAGCTCATCGCCTCCGCCGCCATGTGTGGTCTGGAAGTGGGGCTGCTCGGCGGCCTGTTCGGCGGCCACCCGGGGCTCATGACCCCCCTGGTCTTTTTGCTCTTCCTCTACCGTTTCGCCGCCATGTCCCGGGGCAGCCTGTTCCTGTTCGGTGCCAACGGGGTGCTCAGCCTCAGCATCATGCTGCACTTTGCCAGCTACCCCGGGATTGATCTGAACGACCTCATCTTCAGCAACCTCTGGGCCAGCGTCCTGTCGGTGCTCATCGCCTATCTGATGACGGCCCTCATTCCGGACGTGGAGGAGCGCCCCAGGCCGGCCCCCTCCCCCAAGGCGCCGCACCGGATGCGCCACGAAGCCCTGCTGGGGGCGTCCATCGCGACCCTCTCGTTCCTGGTGTTCCAGATCTTCGATCTGCGCGACTCCATGTCTGCCCAGGCCACCACCCTGCTGCTGCTCTTCCCCATGCACTGGAACGGCGCCCTGGACTATGCCCGCAAGCGGGCCATGGGCACCCTGCTGGGGGTGAGTTTCGGCATCCTGGGGCAACTGGTGCTCTATGACTGGTCCGGCTTGCTGCTGCTGGTGACCCCGGTGCTCTGGCTCGGTGCCATGCTGTTCAGCTATGCCCATGTAAAGGAGGCGAGCGGCTCCGGAGTCGGCTTCGGTGCCCTCACCACCCTCGGCATCCTGTTCGGCCAGTACCTGACCCCGGGCAACGACCTGGTGTTCAGCGCCCTCTATCGGGTGAGCAGCATCCTCTTTGCCATCGTGGTCACCCTGCTCGCCTGCTACCTCATCCACCGGTTGCTCAATCGCTTCGAGGCGACACGGTTCGGCCATTGACCCTTTTCTGCAGCCATTGGATGGCTCCCTTTCGCCCCGCTTGCCTGCCGGGGCGTTTTTTTGCCTGCCCCACGGACCAGAGGGAGACGGACGCATCCCGACGCAGGGCTCCCGCCACGAGGTTGCAGTTGTGCCTCATCCTGTTAGGCTCAAGGCCATATGACACCGTTGTGAGGATCAAACATGAAACACGCCAAGCTCTTTCTACTGGGGGCGGGCGCCATCACCCTGCTCGGCGGCTGCGATCTGGGCAGCGGCAAGCTGGGAGTGACCGGCGGCGATCCCGTCACCTATCTGTGTGAACAGAACCAGAAAGTGCAGGTTCGCTACTTCTCCCTCTCGGACGAGAGCCTGAACTTCGTCAAGCTCTCCCTCCCCGATGGCAAGGATTACACCCTGCCCCAGGCGGTTTCCGCCTCCGGCGCTCGCTATACCGACGATCACGAGGTGGTCTGGTGGAACAAGGGCAAGGAGGGGTTCGTCGAGATGCGTGATGACGCCGGGGAGTGGCAGAGCCGCTACAACGACTGCAAGGAGCAGTGATCCGCGCCGTCATGGCACACAGCCCACACGAAACACCCCGACCTGGCCGCAATGCTGTTCAGATAAGCACTTTTTTGACTGATTATTCATAAATTGGATTTGAGTTGAGGGGGCAAGGCTGTGTCCAGTCGATCTTCCTCCAGCCTTTATCCAGCGGGGCTTGCAATAGAAAGAGGGAGGCATCATGCCT
>NZ_JAGKRH010000174.1:6070-44899 GCF_017939245.1 Aeromonas sp. PrichA-15
ACCTGGCCGGGGTGTTTGTCATTTCACTTCCACTTCGAATCGGGCCACAACCCGAGCCGGAATGGCTTGCAGATTCTGCTCCGATGGCCGGTAGCGCAGCTGCGCCAGCCCGGAGATGGCGATGAGATCCAGCACGCCGGGAGGCTGGGACTCCAGTACCTCTGGGCTGAACAGCGTGCCATTGGAGTCGATGAGGTAGCGAAGGGTCACATACCCCTTGACCGGCCTCTTCGCCGGCAGCCCCCCGACCGGGTTAAAACTGATGGCATCCCCCACCAGCACCCAGTATTCGGGCAGCGTTTCCCAGGTGACATCCACCGGAGGCTGATTCAGCTTGGCGGTGGGGCTGGCACAGCCCCCGAGCAGGGCCAGGGCGGCCCACAGCAACAACCCTTTCACACGCACTGACATTCCCTCTTCGTTGTATCGCTCGATTCCATGAGCGACGCGCCAGTGTCAGGCAAAGGGGCTCATCCGGGAAGCCCCCATCTGGCAGGCAAAAAAAAGCCAACTCCGGAGGGCTGGCCTTGTGATCTCTCACGGCTCAGGCGCGCTTGTCGCTTACCACCAGCCAGAGGGCATGAACCATGCCGGGCAGACCGCCCAGCAGGGTCAGCACTATGTTGATGAGGAAATGGAGGCTGAAGCCTACCTGGATAAAGGCGCAGACCGGGGGGAGAAAGATGGCCAGCAGGATCTTGAGCAGATTGTTCATCGGGATTCCTCGTGTAAACAGCGCTTGGGGTTGGCCTAACCATAAACACCCAAGGCCTCAACTGCAAACCAGACAGGGGATCCGCTCTCCTCCTTTCCGCCAGGCGTTGAGGTCGTGAACCATCTGATTGCTGCTGCCGCGCCAGAGCAGACCGGGATCCGCCAGGGCCTTCTCGAACCTGCCATCCACCAGCACGTCCAGCAAGGCCACCAGCTCCCGCTGGGCCGGGCTGAGATCGGCCAGCAGATAGCCGGTCCAGCACCAGATGTCCTTGCCGGGGCACTCGGCCCGCACCCGCTTCACCAGCGCCAGCACATGCGGCACGTTGGCGGGGTGGAGCGGATCACCGCCGGAGAGCGACAGTCCGCGCCGCTTGATGCGGCTGTCGTTGAGATCGTGAATGATGCGATCGCTCATCGCCTCATCGAACGGCTTGCCCCCATCGAGCCGCCAGGTGCTCTGGTTGTAGCAACCGGGGCACTGGTGCTCGCAACCCGACACGAACAAGGTGGCGCGGGTGCCGGGACCGTTGATCACATCGACCGGGTAGTACTGGTGGTAGTGCATTCGAATTCTCTGGGTTAACGGCCAACCCCCTCCCAACCTCCCCCTTCGAAAGGGGGAGGAGCTTCTTTGCGCCCCCTGCCAAGGGGAGGGCTGGGGTGGGGTCTGCTCGCTTACATATGCTTGACGCGGCGTTTGACCTCTTCCTGCTTGCCCGCGTTGAAGGGGCGCGCATCCGGGCTGCCGAGATAGCCGCACACCCGGCGGGTCACCGACACCTTGGCGGGGTCATGGTTGCCGCAGCGCGGGCAGGTGAAGCCCTTGGAGGTGCACTCGAACTCGCCGGTGAAGCCGCAGTCGTAGCACTCGTCGATGGGGGTGTTGGTGCCGTAGTAGGGCACCTTGTCATAGCTGTAGTCCCAGACGTTCTCCAACGCCTCCAGGTTGTGCTGGATGTTGGGGTACTCGCCGTAGCAGATGAAGCCGCCGCTGGCGATGGGCGGATAGGGCGCCTCGAAGTCCAGCTTGTCGTAGGGGTTCACCTGCTTCTCCACGTCCAGGTGGAAGCTGTTGGTGTAGTAGCCCTTGTCGGTCACCCCGGCCACCACGCCAAACTCCTTGGCGTCGATGCGGCAGAAACGGGTGCAGAGGTTCTCGCTCGGGGTGGAGTAGAGGCTGAAGCCGTAGCCGGTCTCCTCCTTCCACTCGTCGGTGGCCGCCTTGAGCCGCGCGATGATGGCGATGGCCTTCTGGCGCAGGGTCTCGCTGTCGAACAGGTGGACGTCTGTGCCATAGAGGGCGTTGATGGTCTCGTGTACCCCGATGTAACCCAGCGAAATGGAGGCGCGGCCATGTTTGAAGATCTCGCTGATGTTGTCATCGGCCTTGAGGCGCACCCCGCAGGCCCCCTCCATGTAGAGGATGGGGGCGACCCGGGCCTTGACCCCGTCCAGGCGCTTGATGCGGTACATGAGCGCTGTCTTGGCCACCCGCAGGGCGGCATCCAGTTTGTCCCAGAAATCCGCTTCATCGCGGGATTTCAGGGCAATGCGCGGCAGGTTGAGGCTCACGACCCCCAAGTTGTTGCGCCCTTCGTGGACCAGCTCGCCATTCTCTTCAAAGGCACCGAGGAAGGAGCGGCACCCCATGGGGGTCTTGAAGGAGCCTGTGACCTTGACCACCTGGTCGTGGTTGAGGATGTCCGGGTACATCCGCTTGGAGGCGCACTCCAGCGCCAGCTGCTTGATGTCGTAGTTGGGATCCCCCGGTTTGTGGTTCAGGCCATCCTTGATGGCGAACACCAGTTTCGGGAAGACGGCGGTCTTCCTGTTCTTGCCAAGGCCAGCGATGCGGTTGCCTAGGATGGCGCGCTGGATGAGGCGCGATTCCCAGCTATCCCCCAGGCCAAAGCCGAAGGTGACGAACGGCGTCTGACCGTTGGCGGTGTGCAGGGTATTGACCTCGTATTCGAGGGACTGGAAGGCGTCGTGGCACTCCTTCTCGGTGCGAGCCATGGCGTAGGCGTCCACATCCTGGATCCCCCACTCCTCGGCCACCTCCCGGTGCTTGTGCCAGCTGATGGTCACATAGGGTGCCAGCACCTCGTCGATGCGGTTGATGGTGGTGCCGCCATAGATATGGCTCGCCACCTGGGCGATGATCTGGGCGGTCACCGCGGTGGCGGTGCTGATGGATTTGGGAGTGTCTATCTCCGCATTGCCCATCTTGAAGCCGTGGGTCAGCATCCCCTGCAGATCGATCAGCATGCAGTTGAACATGGGGAAGAAGGGGGAGTAGTCGAGATCGTGGAAGTGCAGGTCGCCGCTCTCGTGGGCCTGCACCACGTCACGGGGCAGCATGTGACTGATGGCGTAATGCTTGGCGACGATGCCCGCCAGCAGGTCACGCTGGGTCGGGATCACCTTGGAGTCCTTGTTGGCGTTCTCGTTGAGCAGGGCCGCGTTGGTCTGCTCCACCAGGCCGCGGATCTCCTGGGCCAGGCGACCCCGGGCCTCGCGAGCCTGATCACGGTCGTGACGGTATTCGATGTAGGCACGGGCGATGGCCTTGTCGTCGGAGGCCATCAGGTGGTTCTCGACCCGGTTCTGGATCTCGTGGATGTCTACCTCCCCTCGCCCCTCCAGCTCCTGGCTGACAGCGGCGGCAATGCGCTCTGCCAGCGCCGGACTGGCCTGATTGACCGCTGCCGCCGCTCGGCTGACCGCATCGCGGATCAGTTGGCCATTGAATGGTGCACGACATCCATCGCGTTTGATCACTACCGGTTTCATCGATTTTCCCCGTATTGAAAGACCTGGTGGCCACCCTCGGCTCACCCTCGTTGAGTCCCCTTCTCCACGCCCGTCCCCGGCGCAAACAAGGTCAGCCAAGGCTTGAAACACCTGGGCTGACACTGAGAGGGCGACCACTTATGCACAGCTTTATGACACTATATATGGGTGTTTTTTTTATGCTTACCCCTATATGTGGGGTCTATTAGGCACCAAAGCGGTACCCTGTTTCTTGATCCAGAACAGGTTTTGGAAGGAGTGGGGCAGTTCACAGCCAGCGCCAAAAGAGGCTATCTCTGTGCATCCCAGACGGGGGGCGGGCTGGCGCCCGATGGCAGGCCGCAGGGGAGGATGGCACCATCTGACAACAATTGACCGAGGCAACCAGCAGCCGGAACGCACATAATGGGTGCAGTGTTCTGCCCATGGAAGATGAACGTGACCAAGGTGTTGCCCCTGTTGGCCCTTTTCCCGCTCCAGCTGCTGGCCGCCGAGATCCTGGTGATCAGCAGCTACCACCAGACCAATCTGTGGGATCAGAGCTACAGCGCCGGCCTGCAGCAATACCTCAAGGGGGAGCACCACATCAGCCACCTCTATCTGGATACCAAGCGTCAACCCCATCAGGATCCAGAGCGGCTCGTCAGCCAGGGAATGGCGGCCTATCAGGCGCGCAAGCCGGCGCTGGTAGTGCTCGGCGATGACAACGCCATCAACGCCCTCACCCGTCCCATCGCCGCCCTGGGCACCCCTGTGGTGTTTCTCGGCATGAACGAGAACCCGCGCCCCAAGGGGCTGGTCGGCCACCCCCTGATAACCGGCGTGCTGGAGCGCCCCCTGCTCAAGCGCAACATCAGCGAGATGAGCCAGCTGATGGGCGGCATCAGCAAGGCGCTGGTGCTGTTTGACGAGAGCGAGGTGTCGCACACCGCCGTCGAGGACGAGTTCAAGGCCCGCAGCGAGCTGCGGGTCGGCCAGACCCGGGTGAGCAGCCGGCAATTCACCGACTACCGGCGCTGGCAGGAGGCGGTGCTCACCAGCCAGCAGAACGGCTATCAGGCTCTCTTCCTCGGCCTCTATCACACCCTCATCGACGAGCAGGGCAGGCATGTGGACGAGCAGCAGGTGCTGGCGTGGACCAGCTCCCACAGCCCGGTGCCACTGTTCTGCTTCTGGGCCTTTGCAGTGGGCAGGGGAGCCGCCATCGGCGGTCTGGTGCTCGACGGCCACAGCCAGGGAGAGAGAGCCGCCGAACTGGCCAATGCCATCCTCTCGGGCACGGCGCCCGGCGCCCTCTCCCCCCGCGCCGCATCCCGCGGGGAATATCTGTTCAGCAAGAGCGAACTGGCACGCTGGCACCTGACGGCTCCCGATGCCTGGCAGGACAAGGTGAGCTACGTCGAGTGAGCCCACCAACGACAAACCCGGCCAGTGGGCCGGGTTTGTCTGCTCAAACGTGCATTCTCAGGGCTGAATGGCCGCCTGCAACTCGGCCTCGGTCCAGATGGTGATCCCCAGCTCCTGGGCCTTGGCGAGCTTGGAGCCTGCCGCCTCCCCCGCCACCAGCACGTCGGTCTTGGCCGACACCGAGCCCGCCACCTTGGCCCCCAGGGCCTGCAGCGCCGCTTTGGCGTCGTTGCGGGACAAAGCGGTGAGGGTACCAGTCAGCACGAAGGTCTTGCCGGCAAAAGGTTGATCGCTTGCCTCCTTCTTCTCGATGGCCGGCCAGTGGATCCCGGCGGCCAACAGGGCGTCGAGCACCTCGATGTTGTGGGGCTGGCGCAGGAAGTAGTAGACGTGCTTGGCCACTATGTCTCCCACGTCGGCCACTTCCAGCAACTGCTCTACCGAGGCGGCGCGCAGGGCATCCAGGGTAAGGAAGTGGTTGGCGAGGTTCAAGGCGGTCGCCTCCCCTACTTCGCGGATCCCCAGGGCAAACAGGAAGCGGGGCAGCGTGGTGCTGCGGGCGGCATCGATGGCCGCCACCAGATTGAGGGCCGATTTTTGCCCCATCCGCTCGAGACCGGCCAGCTGGATGGCATTGAGGCTGAACAGGTCCGCCGGGGTCTTCACCAGCCCCTTGTCCACCAGCTGCTCCACTATCTTGTCGCCAAGGCCATCCACATCCATGGCGCGACGCGCCGCGAAGTGCTTGATGGCGGCCGCCCGCTGGGCCTCGCAGAAGAGACCGCCGGAACAGCGGGCCACGGCCTCCCCTTCCAGCCGCTCCACCGCCGAGCCGCACACCGGGCACTCGGTCGGGAAGAGGATCGCGCGGGCATCCGCCGGGCGCTGCGCCTCCACCACAGCCACGACCTGGGGGATCACGTCCCCGGCACGGCGCACGATCACGGTGTCGCCGATCATGACGCCAAGGCGCGCGATCTCGTCCGCATTGTGCAAAGTGGCGTTGGAAACGGTGACGCCGCCGACAAACACCGGCTTGAGCTTGGCCACCGGGGTGATGGCACCGGTGCGGCCCACCTGGAACTCAACATTCTCCAGCAGGGTCATCTCCTCTTCTGCCGGGAACTTGTGGGCGGTGGCCCAGCGCGGCGCGCGGGCCACGAAACCGAGCTCCTGTTGCAGTGCTATGTCGTCCACCTTGTAGACCACGCCGTCGATCTCGTAGGGGAGCTCGCTACGGCGCGCCAGAATGTCGTCGTGAAACGCCTGGCAGCCGGCGGCACCCTCTTTGAGCTTCACTTCCGGGCTGAGCGGCAGACCCCAGGCCTTGAGCTGATTGAGGCGAGCGAAGTGGGAGTTCCCCAGCTCGTCGCCACCGACTCCCACGCCGTAGGAATAGAAGCTGAGGGGGCGGCTGGCGGTGATGCGTGAATCGAGCTGGCGCAGGCTGCCGGCAGCGGCGTTGCGCGGGTTGACGAACACCTTCTCCCCCGCCGCCAGCGCATAGCGGTTCATCGCCTCGAACCCCGCCTTGGGCATGAAGACCTCCCCACGCACCTCCAGCCGCGCCGGCCACCCCTGGCCGCGCAGGGTCAGGGGAATGGCCTTGATGGTGCGCACGTTCTCGGTGATCTCCTCCCCTGTGGTGCCGTCCCCGCGAGTGGCGGCCTGTACCAGCTGGCCATCCACGTAGAGCAGGCTCACCGCCAGACCGTCGAGCTTGGGTTCGCAACAGAAGGTAAAAGTCACCTCCCGCTTGAGGCGATCACTCATGCGTTGCTCGAACGCCTGCAACTCCTCGCTGCTGAAGACGTTGTCCAGACTCAGCATGGGGATCTCGTGGCGTACCTGCTTGAAGGCGGTCAGCGGCTGGCCTCCCACCCGCACGCTCGGCGAGGCCGGGGTTTTCAGCTCGGGATGCTCGGCCTCCAGCGCAATCAGCTCGCGCATCAGGCGATCGTATTCGGCGTCCGGCACCGTGGGGTTGTCCAGCACATAGTACTGATGGCCGTACTCGGTCAGCAGCTCACACAGTTGACGGTGGCGGGAGAGGATATCGCTCATGAAAAAGTCTCGAAGTGTGATGGAACATTCAGTCTGGGGCAGAAACAAAAATGCGGCACCGGGGTACCGCACTTTTCATTGTTCAAGCCCCATGGCGCATCAGTCGCGGCTGGCCTCGTAGGCCGCCAGCTCGTGACGGTAGCGGGCGATGTCGTCGTCGCTGAGGGGACTGCGCGAGGCGTCGGTCAGCATGGCATCGAGATCGCTCGCCAGCTGATCCGCGGCCTGCAACATGTGCTCGAAGGCGAAGGCGGCATTGCTGCGAAGGGGCAGTTGCATGAAGAGGGACACACCCGGGGTGCTGAACTGCTCCATGCGATAGGGGTTGAAGGTACCCGGCTTGACCATGTTGATCATGGAGAAGAGCACCTCCCCTTTGCCGCCCAGATCTTCGTGACGGTGGAATATGTCCATCTCGCCAAACTTGAAGCCCAGCGCCAGCAGGGAAGAGAGCAGGGTCGCCCCTTGCAGATCGTGGCCGGGACGGGCCATCAGGTTGATGACATAGACATCCTGCCAGATCTTCTCGACCGGGGCCGGAGCGGGTTCTGGCTCGGCTGTGTGAACCGGCTCTTCATAGGCTGGCTCGTCATCGTAAGCGGGCTCTTCATAAGCCGGCTGGGCGTAGCGGGGAGCCTGCTGGGCAACCGGTGCCGGCTCGCGTGCACCGAAGGTCGGCGCCTGGGCATAGGCCGGCTCCACCAGCGGCTCTTCGTCCAGCGGCTGCATCATGGGCTCGCGCTGCGGACGGGAACGGTGTACCGGGGTACGGCGGATCACCTGTGCAGGTTTGCGCACCGGCGCGGCAGGGGCCTCTTCAACAGGGGCGGCAACCGGCTCGTCATAGTCCTCTTCTTCCTCATACACAGGTTGAGGGGGGACAGGGCGAGCGGCAGGCTTGCGCACCACGGGAGGCGGCAGATCGGCGTCGTCATCTTCATCATCGAAGGCGGGAACGGGGGCGACACGGCGGGGTTCGGGCTGACGGGCCTCGTCGCTGCGCAGTTTGGGCTCGGCACGACGGCCACCGCTCACCACACGCACCTGACCGATGCCATCGCTGTCGAAGGCGTCGTTGTCACGCTCACGGGACTTGGACTCCATCCGACCCAGAGGTTTCTCCTTGATCGGTGCCTGACGATTCTTTCTGTTGCTCCACAACCCGTGAATGAGCAATGCCGCGATGGCAATACCGCCCAGGGCAACCAAGATGTAACGCAATTCCTGCATTAGCTGCTTCTCTTTCTAGTTTTGCTCAGCCAAAGCGACGGCTTCACCGATATCGACCGACACTATGCGCGAAACCCCGGGCTCTTGCATCGTGACGCCAACCAGCTGCTCGGCCATCTCCATGGAGACCTTATTATGACTGATGTAAACGAACTGTACTGTGCTCGACATCTCTTTGACAAGAGAACAGAAGCGACCGACGTTCACTTCATCGAGCGGTGCATCCACCTCATCCAGCAGACAAAATGGTGCTGGATTGAGTCTGAAGATGGCAAAAACCAGCGCAAGGGCGGTTAGCGCCTTCTCCCCCCCGGAAAGCAGGGCAATGGTAGCATTCTTCTTGCCCGGAGGTCTTGCCATGATGCTCACTCCGGCCTCCAAAAGATCATCCGAGGTCAGCTCAAGCCAGGCACTGCCCCCCCCGAACACTTTTGGGAACAGGGATTTTAAATCTTCATTGACCTTATCGAAAGTGTCGCGGAAGCGTATTTGTGTTTCTTTATCAATTCTTTTAATGGCTTGGCTCAAGGTGTCGAGGGCCTGCTCCAGATCCTGGCACTGATTTTCCAGGTAGCTTGAACGGGTTTTCGCCTCCTCATACTCCTCCAGTGCCGCCAGGTTGATGGCGCCAAGCGCCTCCACCTGCGCCTCCAGCGTCTGGATCTCCTGGCGCAGCTTGCCGCGATCAGCGGCAATCAGCACCGCCTGATCGAGGTCCACCAGGCGAACGCCCAGCTCTTCGAACTGCTCGTGCAGTCCCTGCCTGCGCGTCAGGTTGCGCTCGCGCTCGAGCCGCAGGGTCGCCAGCTTCTCCTGAATTTTCACCAGTTGCTTGTGATCGGCGCTTCTGGCCTGCTCCAGCTCGGTCAGCTGACGATCCAGCTCTGCGAGCCGCTGGTGACAGGCCAGTTGCTGCGCCTCAAGATTACGCTGTTCGACCAGCAGGGGCGACAGATCCTGACTCGGAGCGGCCCCTGGCTCCTTGAGTTCCGCCAGCTCCAGGCCGAGACGGGCCAGCTCCTGCTCACGCAGCGTGATGAGCTGGCGCAGGTTCTGCTGCTCCAGTTGCAACCGCTGGCAGGCCGCCTGCTGCTGCTCCCGGCGAAGGCGCGCCTCTTCCAGCGCCCGTTCCGCCCCGCTCACCTGCTCCTGGGCGAGTAGCTGCGCCTCGGCGAGTACCTCCCCCTGCTCCTGCAGCTCGCCAAGGGCCGCTTCATCCTGCTCAAGCCGCTCCCCGGCCGACGCCAGCCGCTGCGCCTCCTCAGCCTGCTCCTTATCGAGCCGGGCCAGCTCTTCCCCCAGCTGGCCCAGGCGCTGCAAGCGCTCCTGGCGCTGCCCCTCGCGCAGACTCCAGGCTTCGCGCAGTTGCTGCCACTGCTGCTCCTGCTCGCGCAGGGTGCGCTGAGCCAGCTCATGCGCTCCATGCTGCTGGGCCCGCGCTGCATCGGCGGCGACAAGCTGCTCGTCGAGTCTGTGCAGCGCCTCCCGGCCCGCGGCCAGCTCGGTGTGCAGCCGCTCACGCTCACCGAGCAGCGCCAGGGTACCGAGGGCCATGCCCTCCCCCAGATCCGCCCAGTTGGGGCCGAACCAGTCACCGGCGGGAGTGAGCAGCGACTCACCGGCAGAGAGGCTGTGCAGGCGGGACAGCGCCTCCTCCCTGCTCTCTGCCAGCCAGATGGCGTTGAGGAAAGCCGGAATGTGCTCGCCCCCCAGTTGCGCCGCCAGGGTATCGGCCCTGGCTGGCTGGGCCGGGCCAATCCAGAGTCCGGGTTGCGCCAGGTTGCACTCGTCCGCCGGGATTGCGGTGAGCCAGCGGCCGAGCACCTTGTCCAGCCCCCGGGCCCACTCGGGGGGCACCTGCAACCGATCCGCCAGGGTCGCGCCCGCCATCTGCTCCCCCAGGATCTGATCCAGGGTGGCGAGGCGCGCCTCCAGCTCGCGCAGCAGGCCCTGCTGGCGACCCTGCTCTGCCTTGAGTGCTTCATGGCGCGACACACCGGCCTGCCACGCCACATCGGCTTCCTCATGGCGGGCGCGGGAGAGCGAGAGTTCCGCCGCCAGGGCATCGAGGGCCGGTTGCAGGTTCTCCCCCTCCCCGCCAAGGGGCCCGGCCTGTTCGTCTTCCAGTTTGAGGCGGGCAAGCCGGGTCTTGGCCTGCAGCTCCTGCAGGCCGTTCACCTCGGCGCGGGTCTGGTTGAGCCGCCCCTGCAACTGGCCCAGCTGCTGCTGCCACTGCTGCTGACGCTGGCGCGCCTGCTCGAGCCGATCGCCCGCAGCCGCACGCACGCTCTGCTGGTCGGTAAGCAACTGCTCACACTGCTCGAGGCGCGCC
This sequence comes from Aeromonas sp. PrichA-15, assembly GCF_017939245.1. NCBI lineage: Bacteria > Pseudomonadati > Pseudomonadota > Gammaproteobacteria > Aeromonadales > Aeromonadaceae > Aeromonas > Aeromonas sp. PrichA-15. The sequence continues at coordinate 16,614 of NZ_JAGKRH010000174.1, forward strand.
GACGAGACCTCCCCCTGCAACGTGCTGTCGCCCAGTTGCTCCAGCTGGCCGGCCAGCTGGGCCTTGAGGCCGTCGATACGCTCGCCGAGGGCCTGCCGCCTCGCCTGCCAGTCGCGGCCCAGCTCGCTCTGGTGCAGTTGCTGCTGCTCGAGGCGGGCGATGGCTTGCCCGCCGAGGAAAATCTGCTGCTGGCGGCTCGCCTGCTCGGCCTGCGCCTCCTGGCGGGCCACCGACAGAATGACGTGACGCCCCTCGTCGGCGGTGCGCTTGGCATCGAGGGCCGCCAGCGCCTGCTCGGTCTGGGCCAGTTCGGTCTTGGCTTCGCCAAGACGTGTCTCCAGCGCCCACAGTTCCGAGCCGATCAGCTCCGCACGAGCGGCACGTGATCGACTCTTGAGCTGCTTATAGCGCTCGGCGGTCTCGGCCTGGGCCTTGAGATGCTCGAGGCGTGAGCCCAGTTCGCCGCGGATATCGCCAAGGCGCTCCAGGTTCTCCTGGGTATGGCGGATACGCTGCTCGGTCTCCCGGCGCCGCTCCTTGTAGCGGGAGACCCCGGCGGCCTCTTCCATGAACAGCTTGAGATCGGCGGGGCGGGACTCCACCAGCCGGCTGACGGTGCCCTGTTCGATGATGGCGTAACTGCGGGGCCCAAGGCCGGTGCCGAGGAAGAGGTCGGTCACATCCTTGCGGCGGCACTTCTGGCCGTTGATCTGGTAGTGGTTGGAGCCGTCGCGTAGCACTTCGCGGCGCACCGAGATCTCGGTAAAGCGGCCGAACTCGCCGGGTACCCGGTTGTGGGGATTGTCGAACACCAGCTCCACCGAGGCGCGGCCATGGGCGCTGCGGTTGATGGAGCCGTTGAAGATGACGTCGGTCATGTTCTCGCCGCGCAGATGGCGGGCGGAGCTCTCCCCCAGCACCCAGCGCACGGCGTCAATGACGTTGGATTTGCCGCAGCCGTTGGGGCCCACCACGGCGGTCATGTCGGCGTTGAGTTCGATGCGGGTCGGCTCGACAAACGACTTGAAACCGGCGAGTTTGATCAATTTCAGACGCATGGCGGCCTATGTGGGTAACGAAATAAAGAGGAGGCGGGCAGGCGACTTTACCAAATCAAAGGCTTGTTTGTAATATGCTGGCACTTTCCCCATTCACTGATGGAGCTCACATGAGCCAATCACCCCACATGGTCAAAGATTCGGTCAGCGGTGCAGACTACTTCCTGCGCGGCTTCTCACTCATCCGCCAGCCCGGCATCCGCACCTTCGTGCTGATCCCCCTGCTGGTCAACTTCGTGCTCTTTGCCGGTGCCTTCTACGCCCTGTTGCTACAACTGGACGGCCTGTTCGCCTGGCTGCACCAGCAGATCCCGAGCTGGCTCTCCTGGCTTGATTACCTGCTCTGGCCCATCGCCCTCATCACCATACTGGTGGTCTTCTCCTTCATCTTCAGCTCGGTGGCCAACTGGATAGCCGCCCCTTTCAACGGCCTGCTGGCAGAGAAGGTGGAACAGATCCTCACCGGTGAAGCCATGAATGACACCGGCATGCTGGATGTGGTGAAAGATGTGCCCCGTACCTTCGGCCGCGAATGGATCAAGCTGAAATACTATCTGCCCAAGGCCATCGGCTGCCTGATCCTCTTCCTGATCCCGGTAGTGGGCCAGACCCTGGCCCCCGTGCTCTGGTTCCTGCTCAGCGCCTGGATGATGGCGATCCAGTATGTCGATTATCCGTTCGACAACCACAAGATCGGCTTCATCACCATGCGCGACGCCCTCAAGCAGCGTCGTGGAAAGTGCCTGAGCTTCGGCGCCTTGGTGACCCTCTTCTCCGCCATCCCGGTGGTGAATCTCTTCGTGATGCCGGTGGCCATCTGTGGCGCCACCGCCATGTGGGTAGACCAATACCGCAGCGAGCAACTTGGACGCTGAACCGCGTCATCATGATCAAAAGAGGGGGCGAAAGCCCCCTTTTCATTACTTAATCTAATGCATAACCAAGATAGCTTGTCGCCCCAGCGCAGGGTTGTTAGGATGCGGGCCTTTCTCGCACCCTGGGATATCTCATGTTACATGCACTCTTCTTGCTCGGCCTGGTGGCCGAAGGGATGACTGGCGCGCTGGCAGCGGGTCGGCGACGGATGGATCTGTTTGGCGTCGTGATCATCGCCTCGGCGACGGCCATCGGTGGCGGTACCATTCGGGATGTACTGCTGGGCCACTATCCCCTGCTCTGGGTCGAGCACCCCGAATACGTGCTGCTGGTGGCGGGCGCCGCCATGGCCGGGGTCATCTCGGCCCCGCTGATGCGCTACCTTGGCAAGCTGTTCCTGGCGCTCGATGCCCTGGGGCTCGTGGTCTTCTCCATCTTCGGGGCTGCCCGGGCGCTCGAGATGGGCCACGGGGCCGGCATCGCCTGCAGCATGGCCGTGGTGACCGGCGTGTTCGGGGGGGTACTGCGGGACTTGCTGTGTCAGCGCATCCCGCTGGTGTTCAAGCGCGAGCTCTATGCCGCCGTCTCGCTGATCACCGCCGCGCTCTACTGCTTTGCGCTGCACCATGGGCTGCCCAACGACTGGGCCGCTTTCGGTGCCATCGGCATCGGCTTCGTGCTGCGGCTCCTGGCGGTACGCTTCAAGTGGGGACTGCCCACCTTCAACTATCAGTACGCCACCCATTGATCGCGCCAGTTCCTGGCCATATTGCACGGATAACGAGCAACAAAAAAGCGCCATACGGCGCTTTTTTGTTGGGCATCGGCAAGAGAGGAAAGGGTCAGTTGATCCCTTCCGAGCTGAAGAAGGTCGCCTTGTCGGCGATGAAACGCACCTTGATATTCTTGCCTTCCCCTCCCCAGACACAGCTCGTGGTGCCGAGAGCATCGTCGCAACGCTCGGCCTTGCCGAGGATGGCACTCGCTTCGGCATAGCTCATCCCGACCTTCAGCTTGTCGTAGCTCTCGCGGTTGAGCTTGCCGCAACCAGTCAACAACAGGGCGATGAGCCCCCCGATCACAATCTGCTTCATCTTTCTCTCCTCTGGCTGGAGTCCAGAGCCTAGCAGCTTGGTCCCCCTCAATGCCAGCGGCAAAAAGACACAATCGGCACTCAAACTTTGAGGAAATCCCGACTCACCAGCTGCGAACGGGGCCTGTATCCAGGTGCACGAAGTTGTCGGAAGGGTAATAACCCACACCGCCCACCTTGAGGTTCAGGGCGGCCTTGCGCAGGTGTGCCAGCTGCACGCCGGGGATGCGCACGTCAACCGCCTGCCCCAGGGTGTGGTAGCTGTGCTTGGCGACGCCGCGACTCTTGCGCCGCTTCTGCTGATTGGTGGCCGGGGAGCGATAACCCGAGATGAGCTGGATTTCGCCGTGGCGCCCCAGCTTGTGTTGCAGCAGAAAGAGCTGATCGAACAGCTTTCTGTCGATGTTGAACACTTCGTTGCGACGGTAGTCACGGAAAATATGGTTGAGCTCCGCCAGCCCGTCGCTCAGATAGTGGCCATCTTCCCAATAACTGGCGCGTACCCGCTCGCCAGTATTGAGGTTGAAGAAACTCAGTTCCCGTCCCGAAGTGCTGCGGCTCGCCAGCGCAGGGAACGACAGCAGGCTGGCCCCCATCAGGCAACCCGCCCCCAGCAGCAGACGGCGTCGGCTTATCTCTTGTCCCAGCATCCGTTGTCCGTCCATCTCATGGTGAAGTCACACAGGTGAATGAATTTGATACAAGGGCCGAAACTACCTGCCAGAAAAAGCGCTGTCAAACCCCATTCACCCATGAAAAAGCCCGGCACGGGCCGAGCTTTTCACTCTGTGGCGAGGATCACAGCAAGCGGCTTTGATAGCTGACTCTGTCGAATCCGTAGATATCGTTGCGCAGTTGCTGACGTCCCTCTTCATCAATCCAGCTGCTCCAGTAGACGGTAAACACCGGGATAGGGTTGCTCAGGGGCAGCCACTTGGTCTGGGTCTCTTTCAGGATGCTGGCCACCTTGTCCGGCTGATAGCGGGAGTCCGCCAGCAGCAGCTCTGCCAGATCGTCGGCGTGTTCCACCCGGATGCAACCCGAGCTGAAGGCACGGGCCCCCTGCTCGAACAGCGCCTTGCGCGGGGTGGAGTGGAGATAGATGGCATCGTTGTTGGGCAGATAGAACTTGTAGCGACCCAGGGCATTGTGATCCCCCGGCTTTTGCCGCAACCGGTAAGGGAAACCGGAGGCCAGCGCATGGTGCCAGCCATCTTCGCTGAACTGCACCGGATTGCCCTCGCCGTCGATCACCTCGAACTGTTCGCGATCCAGGTAGGCAGGATCGCGCCCGAGCTTGGGCAGAATGTCCTTGCTCAGGATGGAGCGCGGCACGTGCCAGGCCGGGTTCAGCACGATGGAGCGGATCTCGCTGGCGAGGATGGGGGTGGCCCGCTGCTCCTTGCCGACGATGACCCGACTGGTGAAGACCTCGCTGCCAGACTCCACCACGCTCAGGCGGTAGTCCGGAATGTTGACCAGCACATAGCGACCGGCAAGGTGATCCACCAGATCACGGCGCCACAGGTTGCGTACCAGCAGGCTGGCGCGCACCTCGGGGCCGGTATTGAGCCAGCTGCGGGTCTGACGGCCGATGATGCCGTCGGCGGTCAGGCCGTGGCGGCGCTGGAACTGCTTGATGGCCTGTTCGGTCTCAGGATCGTAGAGGCTGTCCTGGTGAGTCGGGGCACTGTCCCCCAGTTCGTTCAGGATGGAGCGGATCTGGCCGAGCTCGGTCGAGCTCTCCCCGGCCCGCAGGGTCGGCATGGAGAGAGTGGGCCAGTGCTTGGCCATGGGCATGGCCAGCAGCTTGCGCACTTCTTCGCGCACGGCGTCGTATTCCGCCACCTGTGGCCTGAGTTGCCTGACCTGCTCCAGCAGATTGTCTCCCTGGGGAGCGTGGGCCAGGGGGCGGTTCAGATCCAGCTTGAGGGTCTGCATCTGTTCGCGCGCGACCAGATCCATCCCTCGCCAGGCCTGCTGGAACCGGGCCAGCTTGCCAAAGGCCTCATCATAGAGGGCACCGCGCCGATCCGCCGGGGTCTTTTGCAACTGCTGCCAGAGGCGGTAGAAATCCGGATGCAGCTGGGCCAGCACCGCTTCCTGCAACTGCTGTTCAAGCTCATGACGAGCCTGCTCGGCCACCTCGTTCTGATACCAGTCATGCTGAATGCTGGGACTGGCCACTACCGCCTGTTCCGTGCTGGCATGAACCATACTGGCCGGCCAGCAGCCCAGCCAGATGAGATTCGCCAATGCCAACCAATACTTCTTACCCATGCTTCTTACCACGCTTGCCTCAAATCGGTTCATTTCGGCCTGTCAGGCGCGACGGTCAGGTCCCCATGATGCGTGAATGCTGGCGACTTTGCTAGCGGACGGAGGTGTAACGACGCCAGATGAGTTCCTGCTCCCCGCTGTCACCGACGGCCACTATCGCCTCGTTGAACCGCTCCACGAATTCCCCGGACAGGGTCTTCTTGCTCAACATGAAAAAGGTGGGCGTCTCATGGATCGCCATGGTGTGGGGGACGACCGCATCCGACAGCCCCTCTCTTTTCAGACCCCAGGGCGTGGCCAGACTATCCCCGAGAAAACCGTCTATCCGCCCAAGCAGCAGCTTGCGATAGTTTTGCACATCGTTGACCTCGCTCACCTGGTTGCGGTATCGCTGCAGAACCTTGGTGATTTCCGGGCCGTAATAGTAGTCCCTGGTCACACCGAGGCGATGCCCGTGGGCCAGCCAGCTCGCCAGATCCGACTCCTCACCGGTACCGGATTTGCGTACCCAGAGCGATGTCCGGCCCGGGTTGTAGGGGATGGAGAACCAGGCATAACGCGCCCTGTCATCGGCAAAATACGCCTCCATCACGATGTCCAGCCGACCCCGCTCAAGATCGTGCAACCCCCGCTTCCAGGGACGCTCCACATAGACCAAATGACAACCCAGCCGATTCGACACGGCATTGAGGTAGTCGACCGCAAATCCACGCAGTTCCCGACGTGCTCCCTCTTGCTGGTAATAGTGGTATGGGGGCCAGTCATCGAAACCGACGCGAAGGGGGGAGGAGCAGAACGATTGCGCCCACAACGGTTGGAGGGGCAGACAGCAGAGCACACACAGAGAGAAGAGTCTCATGGGTCATCCTTGACGACGGGACAGGCCATCTTAATTCTGCCCGGGTGAAATGGCGACAGATCCTGCCACAAAAAAGCACAATATCAGCCGTTTGCCTGATGCGCCCCAGGTGGCGGCAGACAGGTTGGCGCCGAAAAAGCCACAATCAAGAAGAGGAAGCAAACGACCCCAAAGCCCCTTGGTAAGCAGGGTGATTGAGGGTTAATATGTGAGCAAATATATTTTTGTGATCCACTATGCTTTTTTTGCAATTGGATTAGCATATGCGCGAAATCTGCCTATCAATCTGTCGGGCGTCGAGTGAGTAATATGACCTACAAAAAGTTCGGTTTTCTGGCTGCCATCCTGGCACTGAGCGGTTTCTACCTTTATACCCTCTATCTGGCCGCTCACCCCAACGTGAGCCTGGCTTACAAGCTCTATTACCTGGAAGGCAAGACCCGTTTCTGGGAGCACAACTCCAGCATGACCTACCAGCCCGGCAACGAACTCAACCTGACCAAGCCGAGCCGCTTCCTCTCAAGCGAAGGCTGGGCCAAGAAGCCCAGCGAGCAAGGCACCGAGCTGAGCGGTCAGGGCGGTCTCTATTTCGTGCTGCCCAAGCAGCAGGCCCAGCCGGAGCAGCTCACCATCCAGGCCAGGATCAACAGCCCTCAGGCTGGCGCCCTGCTCAAGGTGGCGCTGGGTCATGATTTCACCACCACGGTCAAGCTGGCCAAGGCGGGCATCAACGAGATCCGCCTCAGCCTGCCGGGCGACTCCCTGACCGCCGATCCCAAGCGTCCCAACTTCCTGGCGCTCTCCGCCCCGACACCGCTCAACGTCCAGTCCGTGCGACTGACCGTGGCTCAGTGAAGCGGAATGCCCCAAGTATCTGTTCCGTAAAATAATTCTTTCAATAAGGAAGTTCCCATGTCCCGTGCCGATTTTCGACTCTCTCTGGTCGTTCCCGTTTACAACGAGGAAGAGAGCATAGACGCCTTCATCAGCGCGATAGATACCGAACTGGCCCCGCTCAAAGACCAGCTTGAAATCGTGTTCGTCAACGATGGCAGCCGTGACCGCACCCGTGAGGTGGTCGAGCAGGCCATCGCCCGGGATCCCCGTGTGACCCTGGTCAACCTGGCCCGCAACTTCGGCAAGGAAGCGGCCATGACCGCCGGCCTGCACCAGGCCAAGGGCGACGCCATCGTCCCCATGGACGTGGACCTGCAGGATCCCCCCTCTCTCATTCTGGAGTTCGTCAAGCTGTGGCAGACCGGCGACTATGACACCGTCTACGGCATCCGGGTGGATCGCAGCGCCGACACCCCGATGAAACGCCTCACCGCCGGTGGCTTCTACCGCTTCTTCAACGCCCTCTCCACCAGCACCAAGCTGCCGGAGAACGCCGGTGACTTCCGCCTCATCGATCGCAAGGTGGTCGAGGCCATCAAGCAGTTGCCGGAGCGCAACCGCTTCATGAAGGGGCTGTTCGCCTGGGCCGGTTTTCGCGCCGTCGGCGTTCCCTACGAGCGCCCGGCCCGCCATGCCGGCGAAACCAAGTTCAACTACTGGAAGCTGTGGAACTTCGCCCTTGACGGCCTGATGAGCTTCTCCAGCTGGCCGCTGCGGGTGTGGAGCTACATCGGGGTCGGTGTCTCCTTCATCGCCTTCCTCTATATCCTCAAGATCATCACCCAGGTGCTCTTCTTCGGCATCGACGTGCCCGGTTACGCCTCCCTGATGTCGGTCATGCTGTTCCTCGGCGGCATCCAGCTGCTGTCGCTGGGCATCATCGGCGAGTACATCGGCCGCATGTTCGTCGAGGTGAAACAGCGCCCCGTCTACCTCATCGAAGGGGTCTACGGCCAGTACGCCAAGCAGGATGAAGAGCAGAAGCAGGAAGTGCCCACCACCAGCAAGAAGGGCGCTGGCAAGAAGGCCGCCGCGAAAGCCGCTGATGATCAGCAGGAGCAGGCGTCTCAATGATCTCCCGCGAGGAATTCTGGCGGCTGGTTCGCTTCGGTTTTGTCGGCGGGGGGGCCACCCTCGTCGATCTGGGTACCTCCATCGCCCTGTTTCATACCTGGCCGGCCATCTCCGAGCACCTGGTCACGACCTTGGCCTTTGCCGTGGCGTTCTGGTTCTCGTTCTTCGGCCATCGCTACATCACCTTTCAGAAACAAGGTGCCGCCAGCAAGTTCCTGCTGGTTGCCCTCTTCTCTCTGGCGGTGCGTAACCTCATCCTGAGCGGTTTGCTGTTTGCCGGTCTCTCCGGCCTGTTGCCGGTGGTGATCGCCACCCTGACCGTCACCGTGCTCACCTACGTTCTCTCCCGTATCTGGGTTTTTGCCTGATGAATGATATGACCAATACCGCCCCGTCAACCGGGGCTGCACTCCCCTATCGCCCGTCACTGCGCATCAGCGGCCGCGACTGGCTGATGATTGTCGCCGCCTTTGTGCTGAGCCGGGTGGCGCTCTATGGCATGGGCTATTTCGGCGTCCAGCTCTATGGCGCCACCGACATCGGGCCGCTGCAGGCCTACTGCCAGTTCGACTGCGTCTGGTTCCAGCGCATCATCGAGAATGGTTACGACCTCTATCCACGCTGGTTGAGCAAGGGCAATGCGGCGAACTGGGCCTTCATGCCCCTCTATCCCATGCTGGCCGGCGGTCTCTCCAGCCTGTTTGACATGGAGAGCCTCATCGGCCTGATGCTGGTGGCCAACATCGCCTTCTTCATCAGCTTGCCCCTGATGCTGCTGGTGCTGCGCCAGCTCAAGCTGGGGGACGACACCGCCCGCTTCGGGGTCTGGCTGCTGGCCTTCTCCCCCTTCTCCGCCTATTTCGTCTCCGGCTATACCGAGCCCATGTTCATGGCCTTGATGCTGGGAATGTTCCTGTTCGCCTACCGCGAACAGTGGCTCATGGTCGCCTTCCTCGGCATCTTCATCTCCGCCACCCGCAACCTGGGGGTGATGATGGTGTTCCCGGTGCTGATCCTGGCCCTGCAAGCCTACGGCTGGCGCGAGTTCTTCCGCTTCACCGAGCGGGCCTTCAAGGTGGTGTTCACCCTCTGGCTCATTCCCCTCGGCCTCTTCTCCTACATGGTCTATCTCTATCACCTCACCGGGGATGCCCTGGCCTTCAAGCACATCCAGGTGGCCTGGGGCCGCTATATGGACAGCCCCCTGGACTGGTGGCTGAGCGGCTTCGAGCTGGGGGGGCGCAAGGCCTATCTCTCCATCATGGTGATCTTCGGCTGGTGTCTGAATGGCTACCTGTTCAGCCAGAAACGCTGGGCCGAAGCGACCCTGATGTTCATCTGCTGCACCATCCCCCTGATGACCGGGCTCAACGCCATGCCCCGCTACATGTTCGGCCTCTATCCGACCCTGCTGGCCATCGTGCTGCTGGCCCATCGCTGGCCTGCCATCCGCCCCGCGGTGCTCTGCATCAGCGGCATGGTTGCCTCCTTCATCGCGGTGGCCTTCGTCAACTTCAAGTTCTTCACCGTGTGACGCCACCCCGAATGCCTACAAGCCGGTCAACTGACCGGCTTTTTTCATGGCCGCGACACCCGGTTCACACTTTTCCATTCTTGAAAACGTAACCATTTGAACTGACGTCACAAATCGGTATTTTACCGGTCCAAGCCTGCCCCAGCGCACCCTAGAATGAGTGCCTCAACGGACCCTGCTCCTCACACTCTGCTCAAGGAATGGCTTATGCGTCTCTCTTCGCGCCCCGCTCTTCGCCCATCACCCCTGTGGCTGGCCGTGCTCGCCACACCGCTGTTCATCAGTCAGGCGATGGCCGCCCCCGAGGTCTATCTCCATGTGGATGGCAAACCGGTGGCCGAGGCGCTGACGCTGGACAAGGGCACCGTCACTCTGACCCACAGACTGGACAAGGGGAGCCACCAGATCCGCATCAGCGATGCGGGCAACAGCTGCGGCACCAGCTTCGGGCCAACCGAGGCCAAGCCCCTTCCCTTCGGCACCGCCCAGCCCATGGACAAGTGCAGCAAGGGGACAGACTTCAATCTGAGGGTGATGCTGGCGGGGGACTACGAGTTCACCTTCAACCCCGATACCCCCAGCCTCAAGGTGTTGCGGGCAACCAAAAAGAGCGAGTTCAAACGCCAGCCCCCGGAAGAGCCCTGCATCAGCTGGGATGGCGGCCCGGTCACGACATCACTCAAGGGCGTCTGGCCCGACGGCACCCGGTTGCGGGATGCCTACTCGGGACAGGAAGACGTGGTCAAGGGCGGCAAGATCACCCTGACACCGAGCAAGGAGAGCGGCGGCCTGCTGCTGCTCGAGCCGGTCAAGGCCGCCAAGCCTGCTCCCTTCAGCTGGGATCAGGCGAGCGTCTATTTTCTGCTGACCGACCGCTTCCACAACGGCGATCCTGCCAATGATCACAGCTTCGGTCGTCAGAAGGATGGTCAGGACGAAGTGGCCACCTGGCATGGCGGTGACTTCAAGGGGCTGACCGAGAAGCTCGACTACATCAAGCAACTCGGCATCAACGCCATCTGGATCACCCCCATGGTGGAACAGGTCCACGGCTTCATCGGCGGTGGCGAACAGGGGAACTTCCCCTTCTACGCCTACCACGGCTACTGGGCGCTCGACTTCACCAAAATCGACCCCAACTACGGCGACGAAGAGAGCCTGAAAACCCTGGTGGACGAGGCCCACAAGCGCGGCATGCGGATCATCCTCGACGTGGTGATGAACCACGCAGGCTACGCCACCCTCGCCGACTTGCAGGATCTGGGGCTCACCGATCTCACCCAGAACACCGGCAAGCTGCCGAGTCGCTGGAACGAATGGCGCCCGAGCGGCGGCCTCAACTGGCATGGCTACAACCAGTTCATCGACTACCAGTCATCCCACTGGGACAAGTGGTGGGGCCCTGACTGGGTGCGCGCAGGCCTGCCCGGCTACCCGCAACCCGGCACCGACGACGTCACCGGCTCGGTGGCGGGACTGCCGGACTTCCTGACCGAATCCACCAGATCGGTGGGGCTGCCACCGCTGCTCGCTGCCAAAAAAGACACCAGGGCCAAGGCCCTGCCCAACGCCACCGTGACCGATTACCTCATTGCCTGGCACACCGACTGGGTGCGCCGCTTCGGCATCGACGGCTTCCGTGCCGACACCGTCAAGCACCTGGAGCCCGCGGTCTGGGCCAGGCTCAAGCAGGCGGGCACCGACGCGCTCAAGGAGTGGAAGGCCGCCAACCCGGGCAAGGCCCTCGATGACCTTCCCTTCTACATGGTGGGCGAGGTGTGGGATCACGGGGTCGCCAAGGACTTCTGGTACCAGCACGGCTTCGATTCCCTGATCAACTTCGACTACCAGCGTGAATTCGCCCTGCCCCAGGCCCAGTGCATGGCGGGGGCAGAGCCCACCTATGCGAGCTACGCCAGCCGCATCAACCAGGATCCCGAGTTCAACGTGCTGAGCTACATCAGCTCCCACGACACCAAGCTCTTCTTCGGCGACTATCAGGACGTGGCGCTGCAACGGCGGGTGGCCAACAGCTTCATGCTGCTGCCGGGGGGCATCCAGATCTACTATGGCGACGAGTCCGGCCGGGGACTGGCCAAGGATGGCGGCGTGTTCGATCAGAGCGTGCGCTCGGACATGAACTGGCAGGAGCTGGCGAGTGGCGAGAAGGCGGAGCTGGTCAAGCACTGGCAACGGCTCGGCCAGTTCCGTGCCGCCCACCCTGCCATCGCGGCGGGCAGCCACAAGAAGATTTCCGATGTCCCCTATGGCTTCGTGCGGGAGAAAGGAGAAGACAAAGTGGTCGTGGTCTTCGCGGGTCGGCAGAAATAGCGACCTGGCCTGAATAAAAAGGGGAGCCGATGGCTCCCCTTTTTTGTCTTGCCGACGCCCACATCAATCAGACTGGCGGGCCGCCTTTGGCCACTGCAACCTCGCCCTGAGCAGGGTTTCCTGCCACAGGGGCCAGGCCAGCAAGGCCTGCTGATAGGCGCCAGCCTGACCGGGCAGCGAAATGCCATAGCTTGCCAGTCGATAGGCCATCACCGCATAGAAGGCATCCAGAATGCTCGCCTCGTCGAAATAGAAGGGCCCCCGCGCCTGGGACCAGAGAGTCTGCAACCGGGCCAGCTCGTCGATGACCTCCACCGGCGGTTCACTCTGGGTGGGCGCCCCCAGGAAGAAGGGCAGCAGGGTGCGGATCTGACGAAAACCGGCGTGCAGCTCGGCGCACAGGCTGCGGGCCAGGGCCCGTTCGGCCTTGTCCACCGGATAAAGGTGGCGCTCCGGGCAACACTCGTGGAGATATTCGGCGATGGCCAGAGAGTCGTGAATACGCAGCTCACCGTCGTCGAGCCAGGGCACCAGGCCGGCGGGGGCCGTGCGCTTGAGCCGTTGCAGTTCCTTGGCATCTTCCAGTTCGAAGACCTGCTCCTGCCACTTGAGCCCGCTCATGGCCAGCACCAGCGCCGTTCTCATTGCCCAGGTGGAGCCCGTGCCCACCGTCAAAACCAGGGATCCCATCGATTGCCTCCTGCATGGGTTGTTTACTGGCCATCCCGCCGGCCCCGTGGCACGACATCCGATGACCACCTCACATTTGCGTACTGGCGGGTTTGACCCACTTGGGTAGCAGTGCTAGTTTGATTTTTCAAAACAATCGGTTAGCAACAATGTGAGCTATGGACAGCCAATTTACCATCGTCATCGCAGATGACCACCCCCTGTTTCGGGGCGCCCTCTATCAAGCGGTGCACATGGCCATCGACGACGCCAGATTGCTGGAGGCTGACTCCATCGACAGCCTGAGCCACCTGCTCGATGAACATCCCGACGTCGACCTGCTGCTGCTGGATCTCAAGATGCCGGGGGCCAACGGCTTCGAGGGGCTGGCCTATCTGCGCGGACATCACCCGGATCTCCCCATCGTCGTGGTCTCGGCCTCCGAGGATCCCGCCATCATCCAGCAGGTGCTGCGCCTGGGCGCGCTCGGCTTCATTCCCAAGTCCGTCCCCATGAAAGAGCTGGTCAGCGCCCTCAATACGGTGATCGGGGGGGACAACTGGGTGCCGGAAGGCATCTCCCTCCATCCCGAGCCCAGCGAAGGGCCCGATTTCGCCACCAAACTGGCCAGCCTCACCCCCCAGCAATACAAGGTGCTCATCATGTTGCGGGATGGCAGCCTCAACAAACAGATCGCCTGGGAGCTCAACGTCTCCGAGGCGACCATCAAGGCCCATATCACCGCGATTTTCCGCAAACTCGGGGTCAAGAACCGCACCCAGGCGGTCATCGCCCTCCAGCAGATGGATATCAAGGACAGTTGAGCCCCTTGCCATCATCAGAGCCCATATCACTCCGCCTTCCGCAAACTTGGGGTCAAAAACCCCACCCAGGCGGTCATCGCCCTCCAGCAGATGGATATCAAGGACAGTTGTGCCCCTTGCCACCATCAGAGCCCATATCACTCCGCCTTCCGCAAACTCGGGGTCAAGCACCGCACCCAGGCAGTCATCGCCCTGCAGCAAATGGGCATCAAGGACGACTGAGCTCGTCCCCGGCTGGCTTGTATCGAGCCAGCGCCCCCTCCAACAGACTCTCTGGCCCCCCGCGGCAGCCGGAAACGGCCTCCCTGCACCATTTGCGGCTCGACAATTAGCACGGTCGTACTTTATGCTGCCAGCCCAGAGAGAGGAGAGCCGGATGAGCAAGGGACGTCTGACCCGCGACACCATTTTGCAGACTGCATTCGAGCAGGCGAGCCAGCAGGGGCTGGAGAGCCTCACCATAGGCTCCCTCGCAACGGCCTGCGAGATGTCAAAAAGCGGTCTGTTCGCCCACTTCCAGTCCCGTGACAACCTGCAGATCGCCGTACTCACCCATTCCGCCGAGGTATTTCGGGAGCGGGTGATCCAGCCGGTGCGCCAACAGGGACACGCCACCCAGCAGGAGAAACTGCTCGCCCTGTTGCAGGCCTGGCTGGCCTGGAACCAGAGTTTTGCCGGCCGCTGCATGTTCCTCGATGCCTGGACCTCCGCCCAGGAGGGTGAGGTCCAGCAGGCGGCACGCGAGCTGGTCCGTTTCTGGCTCGACTACCTGGCACGCCAGGTAGTGCAGGGGCAGGCCAGAGGGGAGTGGCGCAGCGATCTCGATCCCTGGCGCGCCGTCTATCGCCTCTATGGCCTCTATCTCGGGGATCAGGTGTTCCATGCCCTGGGGCTCAGCGAGGATCCGGCCCGCCACTTCTGGCCCGAGGTGGAACAATTGCTGGCCAGCTGGCGCTGACCCGACGGGCTCTTCTTTTTAAAAAGCCGCAAAAAAGCACGACCGTTCGCACACAAAAGACACAGGATGACCATGAGCAGCAAGATCTACTTCAACACACGCCGCTTCAGCCCGAGCAAGTTGCTGCTGGGCCTCGGCACCCGCCTGCATCACGTGCTCGCGCCCACCCACGCCAAGCGCACCGCCAGCAAGCTGCTGCTCACCCCGCAGCGGGCGACCCGGGACGTCGCAGCCCCGGCCGGCGTGGTCGAGCAGGCCATCCACACCAGTGAAGGGACCCTGATGAGCTACCGGCTCGGGCAGGGGCCGGTCTGGCTGCTGATGCACGGCTGGTCAGGCAGTGCCAGCCAGTTCTATCCGCTGATGAGCCACATCGCCGCCCAGGGCTATACGGCCCTCGCCTACGATCACCCTGCCCACGGCCGGAGTGAAGGGAACAGGGGCCACCTGCCCCGCTTCGTGCGCGCTTTCGACGAAATCCTCGAGCGGGTCGGCCCCGTCCAGGGCGTCATCACCCACAGCATAGGGGGCGCCGTCACCCTCAGCAGCCGTCACCCGGCAATCGATGCGCTGCCGCTGCTGCTCATCTCCCCGGTGCTCGACTACGTGCCCCAGCTCTACGGCATGGTGGCGCGCTCCGGCTACTCCATCCGGCTGTTCGATGCGGTGGTCAAGGAGATTGAACACGAATACCAGCACCCACTCAGCAC
The DNA here is from genome assembly GCF_017939245.1 of Aeromonas sp. PrichA-15. NCBI lineage: Bacteria > Pseudomonadati > Pseudomonadota > Gammaproteobacteria > Aeromonadales > Aeromonadaceae > Aeromonas > Aeromonas sp. PrichA-15. The sequence goes on from NZ_JAGKRH010000174.1 coordinate 31,777, forward strand.
GGTTGACCCCCTTGGCCGGCTCGCCCGGCGCAGCGGCGCCGCCCTCATCGTTCACGATGAGGAAGACCGCTTCGCCCCCCACCGGGACTCCCTGCGCGCGGCCCAGGATGGCAGAACCCGACTGGTCAGCACCCGGGGGCTCGGCCATGGCCGTATTCTGGCAAGCCCTCCAGCCTTCGCCGCCTTCGATCAACTGAGCCAGACGCCCTTGGCAAACTGAAAATGAAACGGGCCGCAAAAATTGAGCGTGCGGCCCATTTTTATCCGGTATACAACGTCTTATAGTTGAATTGCGCGGTGGCAACCCGCCCTGGCGATCACGATAAGGCGCACCCTCATGGCCAGACCCAATACTGCTCTTCTGCTGACCGGTGGTGGTGCCCGCGCCGCCTATCAGGTCGGCGTACTCAAGGCGGTGGCCGAACTCTACCCCCGCAACATCGGCATCCCCTTCCCCATTTTGTGCGGCACCTCGGCGGGGGCTCTCAACATCACGGCGCTGGCGTGCTACGCCTCCTGTTTCCATCTGGGGGTGCGCAAGCTGGAGTGGGTCTGGCGACGTTTCGAGACCCACCACATCTTCGACTTCCACCCTTGCCAACTGCTGTGGCGCACCCTCTATCAGGGCTCGGCCGGCCTCATCACCCCCCAGAGCAACCGAGCCTTTCACCTGTTTGACAACGCCCCCCTGCGCCGTCTGCTGGATCAGCTCATCGACTATCACCGCATCGATGACAACATCCTCTACGGCAGCCTGGAGGCCATCGCCATCACGGCCTCCGACTACGATGACGGCCTCTCCACCACCTTCTTCCAGGGGCGGGCCGAACATCAGCCCTGGGAGCGCGCCAGACGACGTGGCCTGCGTACCCTGCTCACCTCGGATCATCTGCTGGCCTCGTCGGCGCTGCCCTTTGTCTTTCCCGCCACCCCCATCGGCGATCGCGTCTACGGGGATGGCTCCATCCACCAGCTGAGCCCGCTCAGTCCCGCCATCCACCTGGGGGCGGAGCGGATCCTGCTGGTGACCCTGGACTCCCCTCACAGGGAGAACCCGACTCCCCGCCAGGGGCACCTGACCAGCTCCAACATCGCGAGCCATCTGCTCAACACCGTCTTCTCCGACACCCTCAATTCGGATCTGGAGCGGCTCGGGCGCATCAACCAGACCCTTTCCCTCATTCCGGCACGGGAGCGCAGTCGGCTGAAACTGCGCCAGGTGGAGACCTGCGTGATCCGCCCCAGCCAGGATCTCGACCTCATCGCCCTCGAATACCTCCCACGGTTGCCGACCCAGCTGCGCCGTCTGCTGCGGGTGCTCGGGGTCAACGGCGAAGAGAGCAGCAGCCTGGCCAGCTTCCTGATGTTTGACCCCGGCTATTGCCAGCGGCTCATCAAGCTGGGATACCAGGACGCGCTGGATCACCGCCAGCGCATCGAGGCCTTCCTCGACCTGCCGGGCAGCGGGAGGCAGGAGCAGTTTCGCGAAGAGGCCTGAGGGGCCTTATCTCATGGCAAGGAGAGCCTAGCGTCCCTCCAGCAGGCGCTGCTCCGCCTGTTCCATGGCCACGGCCGTGCCGAAGAGCACCAGGGTATCTCCCGCCGCCAGCACCAGCTCGCGCCTGGGATCCAGGCTGCGCTCCCCGCGATGAATCGCCTTGATGCGCACCTCTCCCAGGGCGAGATCCCGTACCCTGTGTCCCACCGCCCAGGCCTGGTCGTGCAGCAGCACGGGGTGCAGCCGCTCGAGCAGTTGATCCGTTTCCAGATTGCCCGCACTCTTGCCGCCCCAGTAGAAACCGTGCAGAAAGCGATACTGGCTGCTGCGCTCGTGCTCCATGCGCCGGATCACCCGGCCGATGGGAATGTCGCAGTTGAGCAGCAGGTGGGAGACCAGCATCAGGGCTCCCTCCTGGGATTCGGGGATCACCTCGAAGGCGCCGGCCTGCTTGTAGTGTTCGAGGAAGCTGTCATCCCGGGTACGCACCAGCACCTTGATCTCCCCCGCCAGCTCCCGGATCAGCGTCAGCATGGCATCGACCCGCTTGCGATCGTCGAAGGTGATGATCACCAGCCGCGCCCGCAGCAGACCGGCAGCCAGCAGGATGTCGCGCCGACTGGCATCGCCGAACGCCACCTGCTCCCCCGCCAGCTTGGCCTCGCTCACCCGCTCGGGATCGAGATCCAGGGCCAGGAAGGGGATCTCTTCGAGCTTGAGAAAGCGGGCACAGGTTTGGCCGGTGCGTCCGAACCCGGCGATGATGACGTGCTGGTGTTTGCTCAGGCCCGACTGGGCCACCTCGGCGCGAGAGAGCAGGGTACTGTCGGTGAGGGAGTGGGCAAGCCCCAGCGCCCGCAACACCAGCCAGGGGGTGAGGGCGATGGAGATGACACCGATGCCGATGAGCAGAGAGACCAGCTGGTGATCCAGCAAGCCGTGATGACTCGCCAGCGCCAGCAGCACAAAACCGAACTCCCCGACCTGGCTCAACATGATGCCGGCGGCCATGGCGTCGCGCTTGCGCTCCCCCATCAGGCGGCCCGCCAGCAATATGAGCAGCGACTTGCACAGGATGAGCCCCGTCACACAGGCCAGCACCTGCCACCAGGCGTCCGCCACCAGCGCCCAGTCCATGGTCATGCCGATGGTAATGAAGAAGAGCCCCATCAACACGTCGCGAAACGGCTTGATGTCCACCTCGAGCTGATGACGATAGTGGGACTCCCCCAGCATCATGCCCGCCAGAAAGGCACCGAGCGCCATGGAGAGCCCCATCCACTGGGTCAGGGAGGCCGCCAGCAATGCCACCAGCAGGGCACTCAGTACGAAGAGCTCGTCTGAACGTGCGCGCGCCACCTCGAAAAACAGCATGGGCAGCAGCCACTTCCCCACCGCCAGCAGCACGGAGAGCGCAAACAACCCCTTGAGGGAGGCCCAGGCCACCTCCGCCAGCAGGGCGCTGCCCTGCACCTCGGGCTGGGCCAGGATGGGGATCATCACCAGCAGGGGCACCACGGCAAGATCCTGGAACAGCAGCACGCTCACCCCGAGCTGGGCTCGCCGGGTATGGAGCTGCTTGAGCTCGCCGAGCTGCTTGATCACCACGGCGGTGGAGGAGAGCGCCAGGGTGCCTGACACCACCAGCGCCTGGGCCAGGCTCAGCCCCCACCACCAGCCGAGCCCGAAAAACAGCAGTGAGGTGAGCAGCACCTGCAGGCTGCCGACCCCCAGCACCAGCTTGCGCATGGCGAGCAGACGCGGCAGGGAGAACTCGAGCCCGAGGGAGAACATCAGGAACACGATGCCAAGCTCCCCTATGGTCTGCATCATGGCCTGACCCGTGACGATGGCCACGCCATGGGGGCCGAGCAGCATGCCGGCAAACAGATAGGCAAGGATCACCGGCTGGCCGAGGCGCCGGAAAATGGCCACCAGCACAACGGCGAAGATCAGCAGGATCAACACATCGGCGTACACCCATCCCTCTCCTTCATCTGCCCGGCACCCTCTTCCCCGGAAGCACAGCGCCCGCTCCCCATATGGCACGCCACTCGCTCAGCGGCAGGGATTTCCCCTCCCGTTTCATCCCGTTAAGCCTAGCCAGCCCCCTTGTTTTTCATCGGACATATTTTAGGCACAGGGCTTGCAAGAGCCTGTGCAATGAATGGAGAGGTGTAAGGGCTGTAACGTGGAAAACACATCGTCATTGAACGGCTTCGGACATGGCATAGAGCAGTGGGTACAGCAGATGGAGCGGCTTGCGCCCTTGACCGGGCAGGACCGCTATCAGCAGATCGAGCAGTTGCTGGGGCAACGGGATCTTGACGCCCTGCTGGCAATCTTTGCCGAGCGGGTGGCAAACATTGTCCGGATCCACTCGCTCCAGTTCGACTGTGGCCAGCCCCATCCCCTCATCTCGCACCCGCCCCAGGCCAGGCTGACCCTGCATGCCTATCGCTTCGAGCTGCGGGGACGACACGAGCAGTTGCTCGGCCAGTTGCACTACGAGCTGGAGCACCCTCTGAGCGACGGCCAGAGGCGGTTGCTTGAGCAATATCATCAGCTGTTCAGCCTCCCCCTGCCCCTCTACTTGCGGCTGGATCGGCTGGAGCAGCAGGTGCGGCTCGACCACCTGACCGGGCTTGGCAATCGCGCCTACTTCGACGAGGCCATCGGCCGGGCGGTGGAGCAACACAGCCGGGAACCCCACGGCCTGGTGCTGGTGCTGCTGGATCTCGACAGATTCAAGCAGGTCAATGACACCTGGGGCCACCCGGTGGGCGACCTGGTGCTAAGCCGCTTCGCCCAGTTGCTGCAGGGGTGCATTCGCGGAACGGATCAGGCGTTTCGCCTCGGCGGGGACGAATTTGCCCTGCTGCTGCAACCCGCGGACCCCGAGGCCTGGCGCCCGGTCTGGCTGCGGTTGCAACATGTGCTCCACAGCCACAAGGAGCTCAGCGCCTTCTCGGTGGGGTGCAGCCTGGGAGCCGCCAGCTGGCAGTCGGGCATGGATGTGCAGCGCCTCTACGAGACGGCCGATACTCACCTTTACGCCCGCAAGAAAGCCGGGGGCTCCGGCCTGCCCGAATAGGGCATCCCCCTTCGCCTCCCGGCCCCCTGTCACTCTGCGATGTCAATCCGCATCCTGGGGGACGGGGGGCCGCCACTCCCACGCCACCCCCTCTTCTGGCGCCAGAAATCCGTCGCAGACAAAGAGCCCGGCCACCAGTGCCACCTGTTCACCGTAGTAGAGGATGGGAATGCGCCCCCGCTGCCAGGAGGGCACCCCGTACTCTTGCAGCAGCTTCTTGAGCCGCCGGCTGCCCACCCGCCCCACCGGTTTCAGCATGACGCCGGGGGCGACCTGAAAACGCACCGAGAGCGGTTCGTCCCCCCTCGGTGTCCGCAACCCTTCGCCATCCGTTCTCCAGAGCCTGAACTGCCCGAGCCCGTCCGGCAGGGTGAGCGTCTCTTCCATCCCGATGGGCAGCACCTCCTCGCGGGGGGCGAGATCCGGCGCCACCAGGTACAGGCGCCCCTGATAGCGGCGGCACGCCAACCCTTGCAGGCTCAGCCTGGGGTTGGCGTCATCGCGCGCCAGCGCCACCTCCTGCCACAGCAGGCCCAGCAGCTCGCGGGAGGGCATCTCCCCCCCCTGGCGGCGGATCCAGTGGCGCAGCAGGTTGTTGCGCCGCACGGGGGAGAGGGAGAGGAGTCCGTCAATGCGCAGCCCTTCTCCCTCACCCACTGCCTGCCAGTCCGCCTCGGCCAGCTCGCCGATGAGCGCCTCCTGCTCGGCGCACAGGGCCATGGTGCGCGCCGTCGTCCGGGCCATGGCGGGCCAGCGGGCCTTGAGCAGGGGGATGATCTGCTGGCGCAGGAAGTTGCGGTCATAGCTCGGGTCCTCGTTGCTCTCATCCTCAACCCAGCCATAAGGAAGTGACTGCGCGGCTTCCGCCAGCTCGGCCCGGCTCATGTCGAGCAAGGGGCGCAACAGATGGCCTGCGGCAAAAGGCTGGCTCGCCACCATACCCGCCAGCCCGCGCAGACCGGCACCCCGCTTGAGCGCCAGCAGCAGGGTCTCCAGCTGATCGTCCTGATGGTGAGCGGTGAGCAGCCACTCCCCCTCCCCCAGGTGGGCGGCGAGTCGCTCATAACGCGCCGCCCGCGCCTGGGCCTCCAGGCTCTCCCCGTTGCCCCGACAGAGCTGCACCCGCTCCACGATGAGGGGCACCGCCAGTTGCCGGCACACCCCTTCGCAGTGAGCCACCCAGTCGTCGGCATGTGGGCTCAGGCCGTGATGAACGTGCAGGGCGTTCAGGGCGAGGCCGTGGGCGCGGGCAAAACGGGCCGCCAGCGCCAGCAAGACGGTGGAGTCGAGCCCGCCGCTGAAAGCCACCAGCAGACCGCGGGAACCTTCCGGCGTGGGCAGGGTCTGACAAAAACGAGAATAAATACGAGAAATCATAGGCTTCCCCAATACGACCAGGCCGATCTTAGCAGAGTCGGGCTTATCAAGCGCTAACCCGGCTGCTAGAGTGAATCGCTCCCTACGTGGGCAAGGAAGCCATATAACCCGAATTGGAATAAAACCATAATGAACAACAAGAAACACATCCTGGCCACCCTCGTCGGGCTGGCCCTGCTGGCCGGTTGCAGTCAGGCACCGAGCCAACCGGACAAACACTCCGGCCTTGCGCTGGCCAACATGGACACCAGCGTCAAGCCTGGTGACGACTTCTTCCGCTACGTGAACGGCCACTGGCTCGCCACGGCCAAGATCCCCGATGACAGGCCCGCCGACGGCGCCTTCTACCTGCTGCGGGACAAATCCCTGGCGGACGTGCGGGTGCTGGTGGAGGGGCTGGATGGCAAAGCCGCCGCCGGCACCCCGGCCCAGCAGATCCACGACCTCTACCAGAGCTATCTGGATCAGGCCGCCCGCAACGCCAAGGGCACCACGCCCCTGCTGCCAATGCTGAGCGAGATAGAGCAGATCAGCACGCCGCAGGATCTCGCCCGGGCCTTCGCCCAGAGCGCCCGCACCGGTGGCGGCTCCCCCTTCGGTTTCTGGATTGACGCCGACGCCAAGGCCCCTGACAGCTATGCCGTCTACCTCTACCAGGCCGGCCTCGGCCTGCCGGATCGGGACTACTACCTCAAGCGCGACCCCAACAGCCAGGCGCTGCTGCACAAGTACGAGCAACACATCGCCGCCATGCTGACCCGCTTCGGTGAGACGGATGCCCAGGCCAAGGCGAAACGCATCCTGGCCCTCGAGACCAGGCTCGCCCAGATCCAGTGGGACAACGTGGCCCTGCGAGACAGAGAGAAGAACTACAACAAGGGACCGGTGAGCGAGCTGGGGCGCCTCGCCCCCGCCATCGACTGGGACGCCTACCTGGCCCAGGCTGGCCTTGCGGGGCAGCAGAGCCTGGTCATCGGCCAGCCCACCTATCTCTCGGCCCTGAACGAGGTGATGCAGCAGACCCCGGTCGCTGACTGGCAGGCCTACCTCAAGTGGCAGCTCATCACCGATTACGCCCCCTACCTCGACAGCCAGACCGATGCCCAGAATTTTGCCTTCTTCGGCACAGCTCTTAGCGGCACGCCCAAGCAGCGCGCCCCCTGGGAGCGGGCCCTCGGGGTACTGGACAACAACCTGGGGGAGGCGGTGGGCAAGCTCTATGTCGAGCGCTACTTCCCGCCAGCGGCCAAGGCCCGTATGGAGCAGCTGGTGGAGAACCTGCGCACCGCCTACGGCCAGAGCATCCAGGAGCTGGACTGGATGTCCCCGGCCACCAAGACCCAGGCCCTCGAGAAGCTCGCCAAGTTCAGACCCAAGATAGGCTACCCGGACAAGTGGAAGGACTACAGCGCCATCACCATTCGCCCCGACGATCTGGTGGGCAACCTGCAGCGGGCCCGCGCCTTCGAATACGCCGACAACCTGGCGCGCCTCGGCAAGCCGGTCGATCGGGACGAGTGGCACATGTCACCCCAGACGGTGAACGCCTACTACAACCCGAGCAACAACGAGATCGTCTTCCCGGCCGCCATTTTGCAGCCCCCCTTCTTCGACATGACGGCGGACGATGCGGTCAACTACGGCGCCATCGGCGGGGTGATCGGCCACGAGATGGGCCACGGTTTTGATGATCAGGGGGCCAAATCCGACGGTGACGGCGTGATGCGCGACTGGTGGACGCCGGCGGATCTCAAGGAGTTTCGCTTCCGCACCAGCCGGCTGGTGGCCCAGTACAACCGCTTCGAGCCCATCAAGGGCCAGTACGTCAACGGCCAGTTTACCCTGGGGGAGAACATCGGCGATCTCGGCGGCCTCACCATCGCCCACAAGGCCTACCTGCTCTCCCTGGATGGCAAGGAGGCCCCGGTGCTGGACGGTTTTACCGGCGAGCAACGCTTCTTCCTCGGCTGGGCCCAGGTGTGGAAGGGCATGTATCGCCCCGAGCTGATGCAGATGCTGCTCGCCTCGGATCCCCACTCGCCGCCGGAATACCGGGTCAACGGCGTGGTACCGAACATCCCCGCCTTCTACGAGGCATTCAAGATCCAGCCCGGCGACAAGCTCTATCTGGACCCGGCCAAACGGGTCAAGATATGGTGATGACAACCCGGGCAGGGGGCGGCCGACCAGCGGCCCCCTGCCCGCTTCCGACGTGGCAGGGAAGCGTCCCCTGCCCGTCACAGACACACAAGCAGCAACAAGGGTCCTCTCCATGAAAGCCTTATTCCTTACTCTCGGCCTGCTCACCCTGCCCCTCGCCAGCCAGGCGGCGGACGGCTTCTTCAAGCAGCTGACGCTCCCCTCCGGCCAGGTGGTGACCGTCAGCGAAGGGCGCGGCGAGCCCGCCTCCACCGGCAGCTACGACGTGCGCCTCTACTCCGGCGCCAACCCCCAGTTTCCGCTGGATCAGTTCATCGACGGCAAGGTGCTGCCGCGCGATGGCAGTATCAAGGAGATCAAGTTGCTGGATCTCAACGGCGACAAGCAGCCTGAAGTCATCGTCGTGGTGGAGAGCGCCGGCAGCGGCAGCTACCTGAGCGCCGACGCCCTCACCATCAATCCCCAGGAGGGGCTGGAGAGCTTCAACCACGTGGAGGGGCTGGCCCCCAGTGACGATGTGATTGAGGCCCTCAAGACCCCCCGCGACTGACCCCCCACGCCCCGTATCACGGGGCGTTTTTTACCCCGCACCTCCCGATGCGGTGCCCACGGCCCCCACAGGGCGGATGGACGACTGTTTTTTTCTGTGCCTATAATCGCCGCACCCTGCCATAACGAAACACAAGGAGGTAAAAAATGGTTATCCAAGCGTGTCCGATGTTCTCGGCTCGCCTGTTCGGCACATTCAAGTGCTCTTGCCTGCATACCATCGCGCTGCGATAGCGGGTTCGAGCAAAGCCGACTCCCTTCCATACCGAGACCTTTCTCGACTCTGCCGTTGTCGCCAGCGCTCCTGATGACAGGGATTTCCCATCCCGCGATTTAAGAGAGCAAGAGCATGACAACCCTGATGAGTACCCATTCCCTGCAGATGAGTGCGGGGCACCTTCCCTTATTTGATCACCTCGAACTCGGCATTCGCGCAGGCGACCGACTCGGCCTGATTGGCGCCAACGGCTGCGGCAAGAGCACATTGCTCGCGCTGCTGGCGGGCGAGCGCACGCCCCAGGCCGGCCGGATCGTGCAGGCCGCAGCCTGCCGCTGCGAGTTCGTGGCCCAGCAACTGCCAGCCGGGCTTTCCACCCTCAGCACCCGCGCCGTGCTGCTGGATGCCCTGGGCAACGACCCCCCGCCGAATGGCAGGTGGACAAGCTGCTGGCCGAACTGCAGCTGGAGGCCCAGGCCACGTTGCCGGTCAGTGCACTGAGCGGTGGCCAGCACAGCCGGCTGCAGATAGGCCGCGCCCTGCTGCGCCAACCCAACCTGCTGCTGCTCGATGAGCCCAGCAACCACCTGGACTTGCCCGCCTTGCTCTGGCTCGAGCAGTTTCTGCTGGGCTGGCGCGGCGCCTTCGTGCTGGTCTCCCACGACGCTCGCCTGCTGGACAGCGTCACGGATCAGACCCTGATCCTGCGAGACGGCCAGTTGCACCGCTTCGCCCTGCCCTGCAGCCAGGCCAGGGCGGCGCTGGCTGCCGAGGATGAGCAGACCCGTCTGCGCCGGGCGGATAAGCAAAAGGAGATAGACCGCCTGAGCGCCAGCAGCAAACGCCTCGCCATCTGGGGGCGGGAGCATGACAACGAGAAGCTGGTGCGCCAGGCCAAGTCCATGGAAAAACGCATCGCCCGCCTGCAGGAGGAGCAGAGCCAGGTGGCGGCGCTGGCCCCCTGGCGGCTCGAGCTGCGCGGAGTGAGCCTGCCCGCCGACACCCTGCTGCGGCTGGAGGCCCTCGACGTATCGCCGGCACCGGCACTGCCGCCGCTGCTGCGTGCCGAGGGGCTCTGGCTGCGGGCGGGAGACAGGGTCGCCCTGCTCGGTGCCAACGGCACCGGCAAGTCCTCCCTGCTGCGCCAGTGCTGGCGCGAACTGACCATGCAGAGTCCGCAGGCGGGCTGGTACTGCCACCCCGGCGCCAGCATCGCCTATTACGATCAGTCCCTGCAGCAGCTGGCGGACGACGCCACCCTGAGCGACGCGCTGTACCCCCTGGCCCCTCTGCCTGAGGTGACGCGGCGACAGGCGCTGATCCGGGCGGGCTTCCCCTATGCCCGCCACGGCCAGCAGGTGCACACCTTGAGCGGGGGCGAGCGGGCACGGTTGCTGTTCCTCGCCCTGTCCCTCGGCAGCCACCACATGCTCTGGCTCGACGAACCCACCAATCACCTGGATCTGGCGGGCAAGGAGGAGCTGGCCGACGCCATTGCGGCCTTCCCCGGGGGCGTGCTGCTGGTCTCCCACGACCGGGAGCTGATCGAGCGCAGTTGCAACCGCTTCTGGCTGATACAGGACGGGCGCATCCAGGAGGCTCACAGCGCCGAGCGGGCCTATGCCGAGCTGCTGGGCGATGCCCCCTTGCCGCAGGCGGGCAGCCCGGCTCAATCAGGTGACCCGCAGACCGCGGCCGCCACGGGGGATGACGAAGAGGCGCTGCTGGCGCGCTGGTATGAGCTCGATGCCCTGCTCGCCGCCGATTTGGCCCGCAAGCCCAGGTACCAGACCCCGCGCCTGCAGCAGCAGTGGCGTGACGAGCTGGCGCGCCTTGCCGAGCGGCTCGGGTTTGCCTGACGCCAGCCCGGATCATCCATCTCTTGTTACGTAACACACGCGGCCAGCCACGGCTGGCCGCAAGGAGTCATCATGACATCAGCACCACCCCACATCAGGCTGGATCCCGTCACCGACACCGACCTGCCTCACATCTATCGCGGCCTCTCCGATCCCCGGGTCGTCGCCTACTACGGCGTCAGCTACGACAGCCTGGCGGCATGCCGGGCACAGATGGATTGGTATGCCGAGCTGACCCGCACCGGCCGTGGCGCCTGGCATCTCATTCGCGACTGGCACACGGGCGAGCCGCTGGGGGCCATCGGCTACAACGATGCCGACCCGACTCACCGGTGTGCCGAGCTGGGCTACTGGCTCTATCCCGAACACTGGGGCAAGGGGGTGATGAGCGCGGCGCTGCAACTCTGGCTACCGCTCACTTACCGCACCACCGACCTGCACCGGCTGCTGGCAGTGGTGGAGGAGCCCAACCTCCCCTCCGCCCGCCTGCTGGAGCGGGCCGGTTTTCACTACGAGGGCACGGCGCGGGAGTGCGAGCGCAAGGGGGATGGCTTCATCTCCCTGCGCCACTACGCCATCTTGCGCAGCGACCTGCCCGCCAGCCTGTGACCAGCAACAAAAAGCCCCGCACTGCGGCAATGCTGTTCACTTAAGAGAATTTGAGTTCCAGTCCACGTAGTATCAGGACAAAAAAGCGAGGGAGGCATGATGCCTCCCTCTTTCTATTGCAAGCCCCGCTGGATAAAGGCTGGAGGAAGATCGACTGGACACAGCCTTGCCCCCTCAACTCAAATCCAATTTATGAATAATCAGTCAAAAAAGTGCTTATCTGAACAGCATTGCCGCACTGCGGGGCTTTTTTCGGGAGTTACTTGATGGCGCAGACACCCTCATCGGACGCCGAGCGGCGGCGTCTGCGCCGCCACAGGGAGAAGCCGCCATACCCCAGGCTCAGCACGACGGCATAGAGCACCTGGGTAGCGAGGGCCAGCAGCACCAGGGTGCAGAGCAGCACGCTGAGGCCCGCCAGCCCCTTGCCGGTCCCCGACAGCAAGCGCCAGCCGGCCGCCATGCAGAGCAGATAGACCAGCACGAAGTTGCCATTGGCGTAGCGGATCAACGCATCGAGGGGCAGACGCAGCCAGAGGATCAGGGTGATGGAGACGAAACAGATGGCGAGCACCCAGGCAAGGGCATGCAGGGGAGCGCCCCGGGCCGAGAGGCGAGAGAGGGAGACCGGCAGTTTGCCCTCCCGCGCCATGCTCCAGATAAGGCGCGCAAAACCTTGCAGGTAGATGTTGATGCTGGCGAAGCAGGAGAGATAGCCCAGCACCGCCACCAGCCACTTGGCGGTGGGGCCGAACAACAGGGAGAGCAGGGCCGGAATGGCGGTGGCATTGGTCGCCTCGTCCCCGTAGAGGTCATATTTGAGCACCACCAGCGAGTGAACCCAGTAGATGAGCCCCGCCAGCAGCACGCCTCCCAACAGGGCAAGGGGGTAGTCCCGCTCTGGCCGCTTGAACTCCTCCCCCATGTGGGCGAAGGCCTCGAGCCCCACGAAACACCAGAACATCACCGCCAGCGCCGAGCCCATGGCGGGCCACTCGCTCGCCGTTGGCAGAGGCTGGGCGGCATCGCGCCAGCTGAGATCCCCCTTGACCCAGATGAGCAGGGTGAGCCCCAGAATGGCCAGAGCGATCAGCAGTTGCAGATTGCCGGAGGAGCGCGCCCCCCGCAGCCCCAGCAGAAAGACCCCGAGCAGGGTGAGCAGCTGGATGCCCCAGAGGGTCCACTCACCCAGTTCGAACAGGGCGTGCCAGAAACCGGCGGCGATGGTGAGGGCGGCAGGCAGGCCCACCGGCAGCACCGCCAGAAAGAGGAAAGCAGAGAAGCGCTCGGCGCCGTTGCCAAAGGCGAGGCCAATCAGATGGGGGGCGCCCCCCGCGTGGGGATAACGCCGCCCGAGGCGGGCGAAGGTAAAGGCGATGGGCAGCACCAGAGCAATCAGCAGCAACCAGGCCCACAGCGACGCCCCTCCCGCCAGCGAGGCGGCGGTGGCCGGTACCACGAAGATCCCGGTACCGAGCAGGGAGGTGGCGAGCAGCCCCATCCCCTGCCAGAGCCCGAGATCCTTTTTCAACCCAGACATATCCTGTTGTCCCGTCTAGAAAAACATCCCACCATGTTAGGCCGCCACCACCGCTTTGTTAAGCATTTGTGCCCATAAAAAAGGTTCATCGCGGCTTTCCGGGGAAGGCCGCCTTGATTTTCAGAAAAAAGTATTCTGAGTCCCTAAATCCATATGCCATGCGCTTTATCACTTTGATCTTGTTGTTCACCCCTTCCAGCACACTCGTGTGCATCGGGTA